>URIJ01000034.1 GCA_900547835.1 uncultured Collinsella sp. | reverse complement strand
GGCATGACCAGAAGGTCTATGCCTTGCCTTTTTCATGCCAACTTGTTCGCCCTGGGCGGCGCTCGCTGGCGTTGCCAAAACATCGGCGTTGCCTTGATCAAAACCTGCCAAAAAGGGACAGGTTTATTTTGGTCGGTTTTATCTGAGCAAACGTGGTTGTCTATCGCAATGTAGTCGTTGGGAACGTTCTTGTTTGAGTAGTCGTTTAAGAACGTCCCCAACGACTACATAGGATGAGAGTGGATAATCTCCCGGTTTGAGCCTGCATTCAAGCTCAAAGTGGGAGATTATCCACTCTCATTTTGTTTGTTGATTTCGATGCCTACATTTGTAGAAACATTTCGTGGAGGCGGGTGTCTTCGTCGAGTTCGGGGTGGAAGGTTACGCCGAGCTGGTTGCCCTGGCGCGCGGCGACGATACGGCCGTCGACTTTCGCTAAGGCCTTTGCGTCGCCGTGGACCTCGACGATGCGGGGCGCGCGGATAAACGTCAGCGGCACTTCACCGTCGATGCCAGCTACCTGCCCCTTGGTTCGAAAACTGCCGAGCTGCCTGCCGTAGGCATTGCGCTCAACGAGCACATCCATGGTTGCCAGGCGCGGCGTGCCCTTATCGTCATGGGCGGCAAGGTCGTGAGCCAGCAGAATCAGGCCGGCGCAGGTGCCCAGGACGGGCATGCCTTCAACAATGCGGGTGCGAAGCTCCTCGAGCATGCCCAACTCATCTAGCAGCTTCCCTTGAACGGTAGACTCGCCGCCGGGAAGTACCAGACGGTCAAAGTCCTGCTTCAAATCAGCCGCCTGCCTCAGCTCAATACAGTGTGCGCCAAGCTCGAATAGTCTTGCCTCGTGCTCGGCAAATGCGCCTTGGACCGCCAGCACGGCGACCGTTTGGTCTGCATAATCGCTCATGTGCGATCCTTTCTGCTGGACTAGCGCCCGCGCTCCTCCATGATGATCTCGATTTCGTCGGCGTTGATGCCCACCATGGCCTCGCCCAGGTCCTCCGAAAGCTCGGCGATGAGCTTGGCGTCGGTGAAGTTTGCCACGGCCTTGATGATGGCGGCGGCGCGCTTGGCGGGGTCGCCGCTCTTAAAGATGCCCGAGCCAACAAAGACGCCCTCGGCGCCCAGCTGCATCATCAGCGCGGCGTCGGCGGGGGTCGCGACTCCGCCGGCGGCAAAGTTTACGACGGGGAGCTTGCCCGTGGCATGGACCTCGCGCACCAGCTCGACCGGAACCTGCAGTTGCTTGGCTGCCTCAAAGAGCTCGTCGTTGCGCAGGGCAACAACGTCACGGATCTGCTTTTGGATCTTGCGCATGTGACGCACGGCCTGAACGACGTCGCCCGTACCCGGCTCACCCTTGGTGCGAATCATAGTGGCGCCCTCGGCAACACGGCGCAGCGCCTCGCCCAGATCGCGGGCGCCGCAGATAAACGGCACGTCAAACTGGGTCTTGTCGATGTGATAGACATCATCGGCGGGGGAGAGGACCTCGGATTCGTCGATGTAGTCGATTTCGATGGCCTGCAGGATCTGCGCCTCGACAATGTGGCCGATGCGGCACTTGGCCATAACGGGGATGGAGACAGCTTTTTGGATGCCCTTGATCATCTTGGGATCACTCATGCGCGAGACGCCGCCTGCGGCGCGGATGTCGGCCGGGATGCGCTCGAGCGCCATGACGGCGCAGGCGCCCGCCTCCTCGGCGATGCGTGCCTGCTCGGGCGTGGTGACGTCCATGATGACGCCGCCCTTGAGCATCTGCGCGAGCTCGCGATTGAGTTTGACGCGGTCGGCCTTGCTGTTCTGTTCTGCCATGGTTGCTCCCTTGGTTGGCATGTGCATTGCTTGACGGAACATCCTATCGGGGAGCTGGGTATGGCGAAATACTCAGTTTTCGAGATAATAACAAGATCAGACTAATGCCAGATTGAACGATTCGATAAGGTCAGGTGATTGACCCATGCTTGACTACAATTTGGAAAATCGCGGCGAAGCATCGCTTTATGAGTATGTTTACCAGCAAATTCGCGATGATATTGTTGCTGGCCGTATTGCGGCGGGGGAGCATCTGCCGTCTAAGCGCGCCTTTGCGAGTCATCTGGGTATCAGTGTCATTACCATCGAGAATGCATATAGCCAGTTGCTTGCCGAGGGCTATATTTGCTCAATGCCGCGTCGTGGCTACTACGCGTGCGAGCTTCCGGATGCGCCGGTTTTGGCTTTGGCTGCGGGGGATATCGACCGAGATGCTGTCCCTGTTGGTCCCAGTGCGTATGATGCCATGGGGCAGGCAGAGCGATTCGACGCACTTTCTCCTTCCGCTTTGGAGGCGGCGCGGCTTTGGCAAAGCGCACTACGGGCGACGCTGGCATCCGAAGATGAGCGCGAAATCTTTTCGCCCGCACCGGCGCAGGGCACCGCTCGGCTGCGACGCGCAATTGCTCACCATCTGCGTGGGACAAGGGGCATGAATGTCGACCCCAACAACATCGTTATCGGTGCGGGCGCCCAGCTGCTCGATACCATGTTGGTTCAGTTGCTTGGCGCGGACAAGGTGTATGCGGTTGAGGATCCGGGCTATTTGCGTCTGACGCGTATCTATCAGGCTATGGGCTGCCAAGTTCGACATATCCCGTTGGATGATGAGGGCGTGGACTTGAGCACTCTGCAGAAAAGCGGGACCGATGTCCTTCACCTGATGCCGTCCCATCAGTATCCGACCGGCCTTGTGACGAGCATTGCGCGTCGCTATGCGCTTCTGAGCTGGGCCGCCGAGCGACCAGGTCGGTATCTCATCGAAGATGACTTTGATTGTGAGTTTCGCCTTGCCGGCAAGCCGATTCCCGCGCTCGCGTCGATCGATGCCGCCCAGTCGGTTATCTACACCAACACGTTTTCGAAGAGCCTTTCATCGGCGTTGCGTTTGGCGTATATGGTGTTGCCCGATGAGCTAATGGAGCGGTTTAGGCGCAACCTTGGTTTCTACGCCTCGTCGGTGAGCTCTGTTGACCAGGTCGCTTTGGCGCGTTTGCTGGAATCGGGTGATTACGAGCGACATGTGAACCGCGTGCGCGTGCGCGCTCGCGAGGCGCGCGATGGCCTGGCGGCGCTTGTGCGGAAGGCGTTTCCGGCAGGGGAGGTCTCGATCGAACACGCAGACGCGGGCCTTTACTGCACCGTAGTTGCGGAGCGCGGAGCGGGCGGAAGCTCTTTTGTGCGGGCCCTCACGCGCTCGAGTATCCCTTTTGTCGATATCAGTGGCTGTTATTGGTGTGCCGATGGCGCATCTGTCCCTGAAAACTCAAGTCAAATTCTTGTTCAGTATGACGATCTGAGTCCAAAAGTACTAACTACCTTGGAATTGCAGCTAATGGGGGGCACTCTGCAACCTAAGTGAGTAGACTTTTAGCACTTTGGCGACCAGGCAGTTTTGTAACAAGCTATCTACCTGCGGTTTTGAAAAGCAGGATGACCGGCCTGCTCGGGATGTTCAAAAAAGTCTACTCACTTGCCGCGCAAAGCTCCTGCATGAGAAAAAATGGGGTTTTCAACAGGGCTTCGTCCAGCTCTCGGCAAGCTTTTGGCCAGTTGGGGAGGGCTGTTGAAAACTTGGCAGTCCGTTCGGCGCCATTTTTGGTGCGTTCGCGCCAATACGTGACTGACTGGGTTGAAATTCGTGTTTTCCTGTGCCTATGAAGGATCTACTTTGTGACATATCGGCTTTTAGGTACTGGCGTTTGCCCCCTCAGGTTCGCGCTTTGTGTCCGCCGCTTCCACGACCGGAAGAAGACCGGCAGCGATATGATCTCGCCCGCAACCCGACGGCTGCGGTCGCGCTCGGTTTTCCGTTGTATACATTGGTTCGGTCGAGAAACAAGCGGACTTGTCCTACCAGCATTAGGCAGCGGCTGTTCCTTGGTGAGCTCCCCAGGGAATCCGTGCTGGAAACGGAGCATGGATTTTTGATTACGTCTCCTCTACTGACGGCATTCATCATGTCGCGGCATCTGACGGATCTTCAGCTTCTTTTTGTGTTGGCGGAGATGTGCGGCCTGTTTGCGGTGTGTGCTCTGCCGGCGGCACTTGAGGCGGAGCTTACGCGTGCAATTGATTCGGGCGCGATTTCGACGACGTTGGGTTGGGTGCGCTGCCCGTCCGAGGACGGCACCGCTTCAAATTTATGGCGTCGAGACGCTTTGGTTTTGGGCAGAGACCTTGACCGTTTTTGTTCAGATGTTTGCGGGATGCGTTACGGCAATAGATTTATGGCGGTATCGCAACTCGTTCCATTGGGTGCCGCGTCGCCTTTTGAGGTCGAGGCGTATTTGCTACTTGCACTGCCGCGATCCCTGGGAGGCGAAGGTTTTTGCGGCATAGAGCTTAATGTTGAAGTGATGCTAAGCACAAGTGCTCGAGCGATTGTGGGAAAGTCCCGTGTATATATCGACCTACTTCTTTCTTCACCGGACGGTAGGCGACAGGTGGCCATTGAATGTCAGGGAAAGGCCTCGCACGGACGCGCAGGGGATGGCTTGCGTGACGCTGACCGCATGACGGCCCTTCAGGCCATGGGCTACGATGTACTTCTCCTGACACACAGACAGATATCCGATGAGGGTAGATTCCGCGCGATCGTTAAGACCGTATGCAGGATGCTCGATGCTGAATATCGCGATAAAAGCTCAGATGAGCAAAGGGCTGAGACATTACTTCGGTCTGAACTATTCGTTGACTGGACAAAATTGGGAGTAATTGACGGAAAGATGCCCGTTAGACACAAAATGGCTCGATCGTGGACGGCTGCGAATCTAAGTGAGTAGACTTTTGGCACTTTGGCGACTAGGTCGTTTTGCAACAAGGCATTTACCTGCGGCTTTATAAAGTGATATGGATGGTCTGCTCGGCAAGTTCCAAAAAGTCTACTCACTTAGTTTTTGACGAGAAGCCGATGCCGAAGGCGGTCCTATTTCAGGTAGTTAACAAGTTTGTGAGGCACGAAAAAGGCCCGAACCATGCGGTCCGGGCCTCATCGAGCTAGAGGTTATGTCTCAGGTTGCTGGCTTAGCCGAAGTAGCGCTTGAGCAGGCCGGCGAAAGCCTTGCCGTGGCGAGCCTCGTCGCGAGCCATCTCGTGCACGGTGTCGTGGATGGCATCGAGGCCAGCGGCCTTGGCGCGCTTAGCAAGATCGGTCTTGCCGGCGGTGGCGCCGTTCTCGGCCTCAACGCGCATCTCGAGGTTCTTCTTGGTGGAGTCGGTCACGACCTCGCCCAGGAGCTCAGCGAACTTGGCGGCGTGCTCGGCCTCCTCGTGGGCAGCCTTCTCCCAGTACAGGCCGATCTCGGGATAGCCCTCGCGATGGGCGACGCGAGCCATGGCCAGGTACATACCGACCTCGGAGCACTCGCCCTCAAAGTTGGCGCGCAGGTCGGCAACGATGTCCTCGGAGACGCCCTCCATCTTGGCGACGCCCACGACGTGCTCGGCAGCCCACTCGAGCTGGCCCTCCTCCTGCTTCAGGAAACGAGAACCGGGAACGCCGCACTGGGGGCACTTGAAGTCCTCGGGCAGCTGGTCGCCGTCGAACTCTTCCACATAACCGCAAACGGGGCAAACAAACTTCATGATTCGATCCTTTCGATCGATGGCGATTGTGCGCTCGTCCGGTCCCGTAAGGGCCCTCTCCGGACGTGCGTCTTGACGAGTTCTATTATCCATAAATGCAACCAAATGTGAAGCCTATTAGGAATGATTTTTAATAAAACAATTTTGGGCATGTGAAGATGTTGATTGATTAACGATTGCTAGACCTCGTGCGACCTCCGATGAGTACAATCGGTCGAGCAAATGTTGACCTATCAACAAATGAAGGAGTTTCCTTTATGCATCTAGCCCGTCGTGCCTGGTGCCGAACATATCAGACGGTTTTTCGCATTGCATTGCCGATCCTGCCCTATACCGAGCCGCGCATTTTAGAGCATGCCGAGGATGTGCCCGCGGTGCTTCAAAAGCGCTCGATCCAGAAGGTCCTTATCGTGACAGACCCTGGCATTGCACGTTTGGGACTCACGGCATCACTCGAGCGTGCGCTTACGGCTCAGGGGATTGGCGTTACGGTCTATGCCGAAACGCGTGCGAACCCCACGGTCTCAAACGTGGAGGAAGCGGCGTCCCTGTATCGCGAGAGCGCCTGCCAGGCCATTATCGGCTTTGGCGGCGGTTCGGCCATGGACTGCGCCAAGGGCGTGGGCGCACGCATTGCGCAGCCAAACAAGCCCATCAACAAGATGCGCGGCCTACTGCGGATTCATCGTCTCCTGCCGCTGCTTATTGCGGTTCCCACTACCGCCGGTACGGGAAGCGAAGTCACGCTCGCGGCGGTTATCACCGATGACGAGACGCACTACAAGTACCCCATTAACGACTTTGTGCTTATTCCGCGCTTTGCGGTGCACGACCCCGAGTTTACACGTGGCCTGCCCGCCTCCATTACGGGGCAGACGGGTATGGATGCCCTGACGCATGCCGTCGAGGCCTTTATCGGCCGTAGCACCACGCCCTACACGCGCAAGATGGCGCGCCAGGCGGTGCAGCTCATCCACGACAATTTGCTCGAGGCCTATGAGCATGGCGACGACATGCGTGCGCGTCGCAATATGCTTTCGGCGGCGTATAAGGCGGGAGTTGCCTTTACGCGCTCCTATGTTGGATACGTTCATGCCATCGCGCACAGTCTAGGCGGCCGATACGGAATTCCGCACGGTTTGGCCAACGCGATCATCCTGCCGCACATGCTTCGCGCTTATGGTGACGCCGCCGCCCCCAAGCTTGCCGATCTTGCTCGCATGGCGGGCATTGCGCCGGCTACCGCGCAGGACAGTCTTGCGGCCGAGGCCTTTATCGATTGGGTCGACCGCATGAACGAGGCCCTGGGAATCCCCAAATATGTCTCGGGTATTCGCCGCTCCGATATTCCGCAAATGGCGGCCCATGCCGATGCCGAGGCCAATCCCCTGTACCCCGTTCCACTTTTGATGGACCGCTCGGAGCTCGAGCATATGTACGAGGTCGTCGCGGGTGGTATGTTTGAGGACGAGAACTAGGAGGGTGCCATGAACACCGAGGAAATTGCGCGCATCGTCGGCGATCAGCGCGCCTACTTTAAGACGCACGCCACGTTTGACGTTAACGCTCGCCGTCGCGCGCTCGTGAGCTTGCGCGACGCAGTGCGGGCGCACGAACCCGATATTGCCCATGCGCTCAAGACCGATTTGGGAAAGTCGCATGACGAGGCCTATATGTGTGAGACCGGCACCTCGCTTTCCGAGATTCGTCATCAGATTGCGCATGTGGCTCGATGGAGTCGTCCGCGCCTGCGTCCGTGTGACCTCGCCAACGCCGTGAGTGTGTGCAAAACGCAAGCCGTGCCCTATGGCGTCACGCTCATTATGGCGCCCTGGAACTACCCGTTTTTGCTAACGCTCGAGCCGCTTGCCGGCGCCCTTGCCGCGGGCAATACCGTGGTCATCAAGCCGAGCGCCTATGCTCCGGCATCAAGCGCGGTGCTCAAGCGGATCTGTGAAGAGGCGTTTGATCCGCGTCTGGTGACGGTTGTCGAGGGCGGCCGCGCCGAAAACGAAGCGCTGCTCGACGAGTGCTGGGACAAGATCTTCTTTACCGGTAGCGTTCCGGTCGGCAAGCTCGTCATGGAGCGCGCGAGCAAAAACCTCACGCCCGTGACGCTTGAGCTGGGCGGCAAGAGCCCCTGCATCGTTGATGCGACGGCAAACTTGAAGGTCGCGGCACGGCGTATCGCCTTTGGTAAATGGCTCAACGTAGGGCAGACCTGCGTGGCGCCCGACTACCTGCTGGTCGATACGCGCGTGCACGACGAGCTGCTGGGACTCATCAAGGAGGAGGCCCGTCGCATGTTTGGCGAGCACCCGCTCGACAACGAGGACTACGGTCATATTGTCAACGCCAAGCATTTCGCGCGCGTACGCGGGCTGATCGACCCCGACAAGGTTGTGCTGGGAGGCACGGCGCGCGAGTCGTCGCTCAAGATTGAGCCGACGATCCTAGACGGCGTGGCACCTGAGGACGCCGTGATGCAGGAAGAGATTTTCGGTCCCATCTTGCCGGTGCTGACGTTTGAGAGCCTGGATGAGGCCGAGGCGTTTATTGCAGATCGTCCGACGCCGCTGGCCCTGTATATCTTTAGCCAGGATCGCGCAGTTCAGGAGCGCTTTGTGCGCTACGTGCCCTTTGGTGGCGGCTGCGTTAACGACACGATCATGCACTTGGCTACGAGCCATATGGGCTTCGGCGGCATGGGCGCGAGCGGTATGGGCCAGTACCATGGCCGCGAGAGCTTCGATACGTTTAGCCACAAGAAGAGCATCGTGAACAAGGCAACATGGCTGGACGTGCCATTCCGCTATGCCCCTTATGCAAGCTGGAAGCACAAGTTCGTGCGCATGTTTGTGCATTAGAATCAGATGGCGTAGCGACAAACGGTCGAAAAAGCGCGGGTGGGGCGAATTTGTGTCCGCGCGAGTTCGTAGACTTCTCTGTAAGGTTAAACGCTGGTTTATCCAGCCGTTAGGGGAGTTGCTATGTACGAGCCTTCACGTGTTCTTTTGTCGTTTCATATCGCAGGATTTCAATATGCCGACGGCGCTTTGGTCCTAGGCGATCTTAAAGCGGGCGATAAACTGACGCTGTGTGCCGAGCGCGATAATCCCCATGACCCCGAGGCGGTTGCGATCTACTATGGCAAGACCAAACTTGGCTATGTTCCGGGAAACGAGGTCGGCCCGCTGTCCTTGATGATGTATTACGGCCATGAGGACGTATTTGAGGCCCACGTGCAACAGGTTGCTCCCGAGCGCAGCCCGTGGCATCAGGTTCGCGTTGGACTCTACGTGGTGGATGCTCGCTAGTCGGCAATGGGGGCTGCCATGTTTGACGACGACCTGTTCGATTTGACGGACGATCCGTTTGAGTGGGATATGCTGCTCGATGACGATGAGCTGGAGCAGGATCGCAAAAAGCAAAAGGATAAGAACACCCAGGATAAAGGTTCGAATAAAAAGGACAAGCGCCGCCGAGGTCTGTTCGGCGGGCTCTTTGGGTAACTGTCGCATCGCTGCATCTGTATACTAGGCACGTGTTAGACGCGTTGCGAAATGAGGACAGAGACGATGATGTGGTTTACCGCCGACCTGCACCTGGGCGATACGAATATCTTGCACGACATGGATCGACCGTTTGATTTGGTCGAGGAGATGAACCGCAAGGTCATCGATGCCATCAATGAGTGCGTGGCTGTGGACGACCGCCTCTATATCTTGGGAGACTTTACCTATCGTTTGCCCCTGGCGGAGGCGGTGCGCCTGCGCGAGCGTATCGAATGCCAGAACGTGACGCTCATCCGCGGTAACCATGACGGCGACTGGGAAGATCCCGACGTACCGCAGATTTGGGAAGACGTGCGCGATTACCTGGAGATTGCTCCCGGCTATGCCAAGGGCCATCGCCTGGTGTTGAGCCATTACCCCATGCTCAGCTGGAACGGCAAGGCGCGTGGCGCCATCATGCTACACGGGCATATCCACAGCAGGGGAGACCGCACCAACGTGCGCAACCGCGATCGCGAGCGCCCTATCTTTCGCTACGATGTCGGTCTCGATGCCAACGAGTACAAGCCCGTAAGCCGTGATCAGATTCTTAGCTTCTTTGGGTTATAGGGCGCCAGAGCCACCACAAAGGGGACAGGCACCTTTGTGGTGGCTCTGGCGCCGTTGCCATTATGGCAGCGGCGCCTTTTTTGTCCGTGCGGCGCGGTAGAGTGTAGGCGGTTGAAATTTGCGTCCATCGAGGAGCTGCTATGAACGAGATTAAGTGCCCGCATTGCGGCGAAGTTTTTAAGGTCGATGCGTCTGGCTATGCGGATATTGTCAAGCAAGTGCGCGATGCCGAGTTTTCGCGCGACCTGGATGAGCGTGTGAAGGCAGTCCAGCGCGAGGGCGAGCAGGCGCTGGAGCTTGAGCGCTCGCGTTCGACGGCTGCCTTGCAAAAGGCAGAGTCTCAGCGCAACGCTCAGCTTGTTGATCAGAAGAACGCTGCGGCTCAGCAGCTGGCACAAGAGGTCGCCAAGCGCGATGCCGAGCTTGCCGAGCTGCGCGCTAAGCTCGAGGGCGCTGCCGCAGAGCGCGAGAGTGCAAGCCAGCGCGCGGCGGTTGAGGCACGAGCCAATGCTCAAAAAGAGAATGCTGAGCTTCAGCGCGAGATCGATGCTCTGAAGGCGGAGCTCAATCACAAGGCCGACGAAGCTAAAATCGCCGAGGCGGCGGTTCGCAATGCAACTCAACATGATCTCGCCGCGCGCGATGCTCAGATTGCAGAATTGCAGGCCAAGCTTGCTGCAGCAGATAGGGCTCAAGAAATGGCACTCGCAACTGCTGCGGCCGAGGCGCAGCGTAAGCTTGATGCTGCTCACAATGAAGCGGATCGCAGGCTTTCCGATTACCAGACAGAAGTGCGCGAGAAGTTCTCGAACGCTAAGGTACAGTCCGAGCGCGAGGCCGAGGGCCTGCGCGCCCGGTTGCGCGAGCAAGAACTGGCTGCCAAAATGGAGCTCTCGGAAGCAGTTGCCGCGGCGGAGCGAGAGCGCGACGAGGCGCGTGCGAAACTGACGAGTGAGTTGGCAGTGCGCGATTCGCGCGAGGAGCAGGCCAAGGCGGCGCATGAGCTCGAGCTTGCTCAAGCCAAGCGCGCGAGCGATGAACTGATCCGCTACAAGGATGAAGAGATTGAGCGCCTTAAGGACATGAAGGTCCGCCTGTCCACCAAGATGGTGGGCGAGTCACTCGAGCAGCACTGCGAGACCGAGTTCAATCGCCTGCGCATGACGGCGTTTCCTAACGCGTACTTCGAGAAAGATAACGATGCGTCCGAGGGTACCAAGGGCGACTTTATCTTCCGCGAGTGCGACGCAAGCGGCAACGAGGTCATTTCGATTATGTTCGAGATGAAAAACGAGAACGACGAGACCGCGACCAAGCATAAAAACGAGGACTTCTTTAAGAAACTCGATCACGATCGTCGCCAGAAAGGCTGTGAGTACGCGGTACTCTGCACGCTGCTCGAGCCCGAGAGCGAGCTTTACAACGCGGGAATCGTGGACGTGAGCTATCGCTACGAGAAGATGTACGTGATTCGCCCGCAGTTCTTTATTCCCATGATCACGCTGCTGCGCAACGCCGCCATGGGTTCGCTGCGCTATAAGCAGGAGCTGGCGGAGTACAAGCAGCAGAATATCGACGTCACGAACTTCGAAGCCAAGATGGAGAAGTTCAAGAACGATTTCGGCCGCAACTACGAGATCGCGAGCCGCAAGTTCCAAACGGCAATCGATGAGATCGACAAGACGATTAGCCATCTGCAGAAAACCAAGGAGGCGTTGCTGTCCTCCGAGAACAATCTGCGCCTGGCCAACAAGAAGGCCGATGATCTTACCATTCGCAAGCTCACGTGGGGCAACAAGACCATGAAGGCCGCCTTTGACGAGGCGCGCGGGGCTGCGCCGGAGACAAATGATGAGCCAGCCGAGGCGGATTCGTATGAGGTCGAGGATGCCGAGTAGGGGATAGCGTATCGCGCAAAAAGCGGGGCCGCTGGCGATGTTGCCAGCGGCCCCGCTTCGTTTCGTCCCATTCTGTTCGGCTAGTCCTCGAGCAGGTCCTCGATAAAGCCGACGCGGTAGTTTTTGAAGATGACCTCGCCGCCGTCTTGCGTGGCGTCCAGATCGACATCGCCCATGATGCCAAAGTCGTGGTCGCCATCCTCGTCGGCAAAGATCTGGTGCACGTGCCATACGTGCGCGGTCTTCTCGTCGGACTCGTCAATGGAAAACATCGCGGCGCTGCGGGCATCTCCGTCGGTGAGGATTTCCTCGTGCTGCTCGTGGTAAGCGTCGAGTGCTTTTTGCCAGCGGATCTCGCTCATGCCCCAGTCGTCGTCGAGCTCGCCCAGGTCGCGAACGTGCTCGCGAGCGGCAAGGGTCACGCGGCGGAAGAGCGCGTTGCGCACCAACAGCGTGCAGCCGCGGCGGTCCGCCACGACCTCGTCGATGCCCTGCGGCGGCGCGGCGTCGAGGGCTGCCGGGTTGCCGGCGTTCTCCCACTCGTCCACCAGGCTCGAGTCGACCGAGCGCACCACAAAGCCGAGCCACGAAATGATGTCACGCAAGCGCTCATCGCGCTTCTCAATGGGCACGGTGCGATCGAGGGAACGGTAGGCCTCGGCTAGGTAGCGCAGCAGAATGCCCTCGGAGCGGGCGATGCCGAGCTTTTGAATGTAGCCCTTAAAATCGCTCGCGCTTTCCAGCATATCGCGCAGGACGCTCTTGGGAGAGAGCTGATAGTCGTTTGCCCAGGGCACTTCCTGGCAGTACTTGTCAAAGGCGGCGTCGAGCAAATCCTCGAGCGGTTTTTCGTACGTGACGTCCTGAATACGCTCCAGACGCTCCTCATACTCAATGCCGTCGGCCTTCATCTCGGCCATGGCGCAGTCGCGCGCGGCGCGCTCCTGTGCGCGCAATACCTGCTTGGGGTCCTCGAGCGTAGCCTCGACCATCGAGATGAGGTCCATGGTATAGGTCTCGCTCTCGGGATCGAGCAACTCCAGCGCGGCAAGCAAAAACGGCGAGAGCGGCTGGTCGAGCGCAAAGTCCTCGGGCAGGTCGACCGTCAGCGCGTAGTCGATGTCCGGCGCGGCGTCAGCCGGAGCGTCGGGTGCGGGCGGCACTTCGGTGCGAACGACGACGCCGGAATCGATGAGCGTGGCGAATATTTCGTCGGCGCGAACCTCGAGCTTAGCCTTTTCCTCGGGCGTTTGCAGGCTTGTCTCGATGAGGTCGTGCACGCGGGCGCGAGCGTCGCCGCCCTGCTCGACCACGCTAATCACCATGGAGTGTGTGATGCGAAGGCGCGGCTTGAGCGTTTCGGGCTGCGTCTCGATCAGGCGCTCAAAGGTCTGCTTGTTCCAGGTGACAAAGCCCTCGGGGGCCTTCTTCTTTTTAATCTTGCGGAGCTTCTTGGGGTCGTCGCCCGCCTTGGCCATAAGCTTGGCATTCTCGATCTCGTGCTCGGGTGCCTCGGCAATCACCATGCCCTCGGTATCGAAGCCCGAGCGGCCGGCGCGACCGGCAATCTGATGGAACTCACGGGCGCGCAGACGACGCATCTTGTAGCCATCGAACTTGGTGAGCGCGGTGAGCACCACGGTGTGGATGGGTACGTTGATGCCGACGCCGAGCGTATCGGTGCCGCAGATGACGGGCAACAGACCCTGCTGCGCCAAGCGCTCGACAAGCAGGCGATAGCGCGGCAACATGCCAGCATGGTGCACGCCGACGCCGCATCCAAGCAGACGTTTGAGAATCTTACCAAAGGCCGTGGAAAAGCTCGTTCCCTTTGCCGCTTCTTTGATGGCCTCGCGCTGCTCCTTGCTGGCGATGCCAAAATTGGCGAGCGACTGTGCCGTCGCAAGGGCAGCATCCTGGCTAAAGTGCACGATATAGAGCGGGGCCTCGCCTCGGCGCATGGCGAGCTCGACCGTGCCCTCGAGGGAGGTTGTCACATAGTCGTAGCTCAGCGGAACAGGACGCGGGGCGTCGACGACCAAGTCGCAAGCAGCGCCGGTGTGCTCCTCGAGTGAGGCGGCGATGGCAGTGACATCGCCGAGCGTGGCGCTCATGAGCATGAATTGCGTGTGAGGCAGGGTGAGCAGCGGCACCTGCCAGGCCCAACCGCGATCGGGGTCGGCAAAGTAGTGGAACTCGTCCATGGCGACGCAGCCAACATCGGCATCTTCGCCCTCGCGTAGTGCGTCGTTGGCGAGGATTTCTGCCGTACAGCAGATGACGGGCGCCTTGGTGTTGATATGCGTGTCGCCGGTGATCATACCGACGTTATCGCGGCCGAGCACCTGCACAAGGTCGAAAAACTTCTCGCTGACCAGAGCCTTGATGGGGGCCGTGTAATAGCAGCGTTTGCCCTGTGCCATGCCCATAAAGAGCATGCCCAGCGCGACAAGCGACTTGCCCGATCCGGTCGGCGTGCCCAGAATGACGTGATCGCCGGCGGCTAGATCCATGAGGGCCTCTTCCTGGTGGTCCCACAGCTCAATACCGCGATCGCTCGTCCATTCAAAGAAGCGCTCGAAGGCCTGGTCGGGCGTGAGCCACGGTTCGGGCTCGCTGCCGTCCTCGGGCTCCCACCAGGTGGGGGAGAGCGCACCGAGTGAGCCGAATTCGGCTTCGGTTCCCGTGCCGCCCGAGAATGAGCTGGCGGCGCCGGCGCCGGAGACGGTGCTGGCGGCGGTATCTGTCGTGGTCTGTGCCATATGGTTGCTTTCTCTCGCGATTGTCCGCCAACTATTATGGCGTAGCGGCGGCGCGGGGTGCCAGCGCGCGAGAAAATGCAGGAAATGGGCGTTCTGCCCAGCCGTTTAGTGTAGTCGCTAGCTAAGTGAGTAGACTTTTTGCGATATTGCGAGCACATGGCTTTTGCGCAAGGGTTCTACCTGCGGTTTTATGTTTCGCTATGCGGGCTGTGCCTGGCTATTGCAAAAAAGTCTACTCACTTAGG
>URIJ01000033.1 GCA_900547835.1 uncultured Collinsella sp. | reverse complement strand
ATGCATCATAGATGCAGTGATCAAGGTCTTCTTTTTCAATTCCAAATCCACTGGTACTGTTTCCCTGCGGATCAAAATCGACAATCAGTGTCTTACGACCCTGCTCACCCAGTGCTGCTGCAAGGTTTACAGCCGTCGTTGACTTACCGACGCCGCCTTTTTGATTGATGATTGCAATGATACGCGTGTCTTTTGCGTTCTTAGAACGCTTAACGTCGCGAAATCCCACGGTCCCTCCTGGTGTGTATTAAAGCTGTCAAACGGAGGATGTTTCACGTGAAACATTCCGATTCGATATCAACCGCCATGTTTCACGTGAAACACTGCAAGTTGTTAGTATCCATTATGTTTCACGTGAAACATCTAGGCAAGCGGATTCTTCTTTGCCACGCCATTTGCACGAGGCAATGAGACAGATGCTGGATGACTCTTCTTAAGAACAATGAACTCCCTGTGACCCAAGCCTTCAGGCAAATCAATTGCGTCATTCAGAAGCAAAGTGAAGCCGCAAATCTTAGCTGCTGACATGCCGGAAGCAAGCTCCTCATCCGAAGGATTGCCCTTGGTTATAACAAATAGCCCTCCATCCTTCAGATACGGAGCCGCATACTCAACAAGAATCGGTAGAGGGGCCAGTGCGCGGGCGGTTACAACAGAGAACTGCTTCTTATGGCTTCGAGCATATTCTTCAAGACGATCATGAACCGCATGAGCATGTTTCAATCCAAGAGCATGGACAAAGGAATTAACCGCATCAACCTTCTTGCCAACAGAGTCAATATAAGTAGCTTTACGATGCGTGGTTATGGTTAATGGAATACCAGGGAAGCCCGCACCTGTTCCCATATCGAGCAAAGCTCCCTGAGGAGCCTTGTTGATATAGGGGAGCAAAACAAGTGAGTCGAGGATATGAAGTACTGCAGCATCTTCTACGTTAAGAATACGGGTGAGATTGGTTGTCTTATTTGTTTCTAGAACCAAATCCAAATGCTGAATACATTTCCTCAGCTCAACATCAGTTACGCTCAAGGAATACTCTTTGCAATAGGAAGTTAGACGACTCAACATCTCGTCAGCCTGCTGATCAGTAAGTACTAACAACGAAAGCTCCTTTCTGACAAAAATCAGTGTATCGAGAACTTTTGACAAAAAAAGGGGACGTGGAAACCACGTCCCCTTAGCATAAGCTCGAGTAGATTATCGAGCAACAATCACCACATGGCGATCAGGGTCAGAACCCTCAGAATGAGTATCGACTGCATCGTTGCCACGAAGTGCAATGTGAACCAGTCGGCGCTCGTAGGCATTCATGGGCGGAAGCGAAACACTCTTATGAGTGCGGATGGCACGCTCGGCAGCAGACTGAGCCATGGAGGCGACCTTATCCTGACGGCGACTCTTGTATCCCTCGACGTCCACTACAACCGGATACCTAAAGCCAAGCTTGCGGCTCACCAGCAAAGAGAACATAACCTGAAGAGCATCAAGAGTGCGACCATGACGGCCAATGAGAACAGCAAGGTCGGGAGCCGTTACATCCAAAATCAGCTCACCCTCGTCGCCCTCATACTCATCGATAGGAGAGTTGGCGGCATCGAAGTGCGAAAGGATGGAACGCAGGATGGAAATCGCAACATCGGCAATGGTGTCGAGCTCCTCATCGGTCAGCTCTTCACCAGCCTTGTAGCGCTGTGCAATCTCGGGATAATCGCCCGCGACCTGCGGGGCAACCTCCTCAAGCATATCCTCGATGATCTCTTCAGACATAACGTACTCCAAAAGTTAGGTACCTAAATAAGATTGATATCCCACTACTTCTTCTTGTGCGGGCGCGGCTTCTTCTCGCGACGAGTGACCTCAACCTGCAGCGGAGCGTTCTTAAGACGCTCCTCCTCATCGGCCTTCGCCTTGTCGATGACCTTCTGCGTCACAAAAATCTGCTGGATAACCTGCCAAGCAGACGAGACGTCGTAGTACAGCAGAACACCAACGGGAAGGCTCCAGCCCATCCAAAGCATCATGACCGTCATGACAACGGCCATCATACGCATGCTCTGAGCCTGCTGGCCGGTCTGGTTGCGCGACATATAGAGCTGCGGAATCAGGGTCAGGACGGCAAACAGGATCAGGCAAACCAGCGCAGGCAGTGCAACCATAAAGCCATCGGCAAAGGAAGCGCTCGGCGTGGTGGTCAGGTCGGGCAGGATGTTGAAGAACGAGAACGTGCCGTCGTTAAAGTACTGCGGCAGGTTGCGCAGCAATGTAAACAGGGCGAACAGGATAGGCATCTGAATCAGCAGCGGCAGACAGCCAGCCATGGGGTTGAACTTGTTCTCGCTGTAGAACTTCTGCATCTCCTCGGCCTGACGCTGGGGATCGTCGGCATAGCGCTCCTGGATCTCGAGCATCTTGGGCTGCAGCACCTGCATGCGTGCCGTCGACTTAGTCGACTTGAGCATAAGCGGCGTCAGTAGCAGACGGATGATGACCACCAGGATGATGATGGACAGGCCCCAGTCGACCGCAAAGGTCTGGATGAGCTTGAGCAGCTCGAAAAGGATGTTAACGATCCAATCCCACATGTAAGTTTTCCTCCGATAGCGAGTGCCCGCTAGGGCACAGGGTCATAACCGCCGACGTGCAGGGGATTGCAGCGAGCGATGCGCCTCACGGCAAGCCAGCAGCCTCTCAAAACACCGTACTTCTCAATCGCCTGGACGGCGTATTGCGAGCACGTTGGGTAATAAATGCAGGCGTCAGGCAATAAGGGCGAAATAACCTGTTGATATATGCGAATAGGAGCGATGGCAACACGTCGCAAAACGTGATTGCTCATCGCTCCTCCCCGGCAACGCCGGCGCGTTTCATAAGCGAACGCAACGCCTTGTCCATCTCCTGCGGCGAGGAAACCCTCGTCTTGGGAGTTGCGAACAAGATGATGTCATAACCCGCAACGGGAAATCCGCAGCTGCGGGCGGCCTCGCGCATCACACGCTTAGATCGGTTGCGCACGACGGCACAACCGAGTCGCTTAGCACCAACGAAGGCGACCCTTCCGGAGTCGCCTTCGCCAACCGATTCACATATGGTCATTCGAATCAGAGGGTGATTGAAACGACGCCCCTGACTGAACACATGCTCGAAATCTTGCCGAGACTTAATAGTCTTCATGCGAGATGTGTGTATCGCTGCTAGACAGTGAGACGCTTGCGGCCCTTGGCGCGACGACGGGCGAGCACGGCACGACCACCCTTAGTGGCCATACGGGCACGGAAGCCATGGGTCTTGGCACGCTTACGCTTATTAGGCTGATACGTACGCTTCATCTTAAGTTCCTCCTGCTGCATTTCGAGTGTCCGCGGGGACGCGGACGCAGATATAGACACGTGAGCTTGAAGATTGTAGGGAAATCAATGTTCAAATGTCAAGAAATCAAAGGTAAAAGGTTGCGCAGTTCACACGGTTCCCCCATAAGCCGAGCTCGATTTAGCGGTGCATGGCAACTTTTCACGATATTTCATCGAGTTTTCAACAGGTCATGTTGGCAATGTTGAGAACTTTTCGTCCGTTTTCCAAAGTTTTCAACAGGTTTTGAAAAGTTGTCGAAAGATGAGAAACATTGCACGGTGAGCTACTATTTGTTCGAAACCTTTTGGAAGATTGCGAGCGGCATGTCTGACGACTTTTACACCATGGTCGATTCCGGAGACCCGGCACCCGACAACGAGCACATCACCGGCGTGCGCGAAGAGCGTGACGAAGGTGAACAGACGACAACGCAGGCGCCAAAAGCCATGTACGCCGCGCGCATCGCCGTCTATGACGACATGCTGTCGACACCGCGTGTGATCGTCATTGATCCGCAAGATGTCCGCACGTATTTGGAAGAGACGACCAACACCGTCTACCAGTGCATGAAAGAACAAGGTGGCCACATCTCGCTCATGGTCATCCGCGAGATTGTCGAAAACTTTATCCACGCACACTTTGCCGAGCCCATCATCTCGATTCTGGACGGCGGAGACACCATCCGCTTTGCTGACCAAGGACCCGGCATCGACGACAAGGAACGTGCTTTCGACTTTGGCGTTACCAGCGCAAACAGCAAGATGAAGCGCTACATCCGTGGAACCGGAGCAGGGTTTCCCATGGTGCAGGAGTATTTGGAAAACGCCGGCGGTGCCGTATCCATCGAGGACAACATGGGCAACGGCACCGTGGTTACGGTAAGCCTGAACCCTAAACGCGTGCAGGAAATCGAGCGTGCCGGCGGACGCGGCGCTGCCGTGCGGCCCGAGACGGAGCAGCCCACATATCCCCTGCCGGGAGCTTTTGCGCAGCAGCCCGTGGCAACGCAGCAGATGCAGCCCCCCGTGGGACAGATGCAGCAGCCCGGAATGCTTCCCACGCAAGAACCCCAGGCGGCATCTATGTCGATGCCGCCAAACATGCCAGAGGCCATGCCGCTGGCTGATCAGGATGCAGCAGCAATGCAGCAGGCGACGGGGGCGCCGGGTGGCCAGCAAATGGGCTATCAGCCGTACCAACAGGGATATCCATATCAGCAGATGCCGCCACTGGGGTATGGCCAGCAGTTCCCGCAGCAGTACCAGCAGGGATATCAGCAGCCGTACCAGCAGATGCCGCAGCAGCAGTACAGCCCTTGGGCCCAGCAGATGCCTCCGCAGCCTTACCAACAGTGGCCTCAAAGTTTTCAACAGCAAATGCCACCGATGCAGAGTTCTCAACAACCAGCAGCTCAAATGATGTATCCTAATGCAGCAAATCAGTATGCGCAGCCACAACCGGACGTGTTCGTAAGCGATCGCGGCAACGCCGCGCTGGGCTATCTGGCGCAAAATCAAGCGTGCGGTGCTACCGATCTGGCGAGGGCGTTTGGAAACTCGGCCCCCACTTGGTCACGCACGCTCAATGACTTGGCGCAGGCCGGCTTGGTCATCAAGCATGGCCAGAAATACCATCTGACCGAACTCGGCGCCGCTCGCGTGCGAGCTCAGAGCTAAAGAACGGGAGAGACAGTGGACGAGGAAGCAAGCATCATCCTGGGGGATGCCATCGCCTTTTGCCAGCGCGACGGCCAAGATGCACGCCTCATCAACATGCTGGGGCAATCGCGCGCCATAAGCCTGACCGAAGATACGCTCACGATCGAGGCCCCCTCGCGCTTTGCCATCGCGCAGCTCAAAAAGCATCAGCCGACTATTGAGGCCTATCTGGAAGAAATCGCCTTTGCACCGATTGCGCTCGACATCGTGGCACCGCAAGGCGCCGCGACGGAATCCGCTGCCGCGACGGCGCCCGCCACGGCTCCCGCTGCTTCCCCGGCGGTGCCGGCCTCCGCAGGCGACGTGCCGACAATCGAGCACCAGCACGGCGATGTTTCCCGTGAAACCATGGCACCGTTGCCGACCGCGGCGGCGACGTCAACGAACGCACCCGTCACGCACATGCCCATCGCTCACGACGCAGCGGCGGGCGCGGATTCGGGCATTGCAATCAAGAACACGCTCTCGGCCGATGATTTTCGTCGCATGATGAACCAGATGAAGGGCGGAGCGCCGACTAAGTCCACGCAAGCTGCGACCCCCGCTTCACCCATGCCGGCACCGACCGTACCGGCCGAGCAGAATGCGGATGGAGCCCCGCTCGCCGCGAACTCAAAATTTACCTTTGAGAACTTTGTCTACGGCCCCGAGAACAGCCATGCCTATCGCTCGGCACTCAAGTTTGCCGCCCTCGCGGACGAGCGCGGCACATGCACATCACTGTTCATCTACGGCAAATCGGGCCTGGGCAAGACGCACCTGCTGCTTGCCATCAAAAACGAGCTCGCCGAGAAGTCGCCCGAGATCAAGGTCAAGTATGCCAACTCCCAGGCATATCTGGACGACCTGATGACCGAGTTCGACCGCCAAAAGAAGAGCAACGCCCCTATCATGCAGGCATACCACGGCGTGGACGTGCTCATCATCGATGACATCCAAAACATCATCGGCAAGCGCGCGAGCGTGGACTACTTTTTCCAGCTCATGGACGAGTTCATCCGCAACAACAAGAAGGTCGTCATCGCGGCAGACCGCGCCCCCAAGGACCTGAGCATGGACGAGCGTCTGACCAGCCGCTTCAACGCCGGCATGCTCTGCTTGGTCGCAGAGCCCAGCTACGAGATGAAATACAAGATCTTGCAGCGCTATTACGAGAACACCATCGTCGCCGCTCCCGAGGCAGGCGACGACTCGCTGCTGGCGGCCTATGGGGGCGACGGCGGGCACCTGACCGACGAGCACTTTAAACACATGGCCGAGGTCTCGGGCACCAACATCCGCGAACTCGAGAGCTTCTGCGAGCGCTGCGCCGGCGAGGCGGGCGACCGCGAGCGCGAGGGCGGGGAGCTCACCTTTGACGATATCGACGCCATCGCCAGCCAGTACTTCGACACATCGGCCAAAAAGATCAACGTCCAGACGGTTCAGTCCGTCATCGAAGAGCAGTACGGCGTGACGCACGAGGAGCTCATCGGCCCGCGTCGCAACGCCAATATCGCCAAAGCACGCCATATTGCCATCTATCTGGCCATCGAGATGTGCGAGATGACGACCACGGCGGTGGGCGCCGAATTTGGCAACCGCAACCACTCGACCGTCAGCACGAGCTACAAAAAGGTCCAGAAGATGATCCAGGAAGACCGCACCGTCACCGAAGACCTCAAGTCGCTGCGCGATAAAATTACACTGCGCTCGTAGGGAAATAGAGACACCTGTTGAAAACTTGTCGAAACCACGGGCATAAGGTGTCTAAAACCCAACCCGCGGTGATGAAAAGTTTTGCGCAGGTTTTGAACGTGGAAAACCACCCCTGTTGCACACAGGTTGCTGTCGATTCTCTTTCTGGGTCTGACCTGCGTCTTTGGGAGTAATCAACAGTTTCGTCAGTGCTATTACTATTATTAAGATATTTATATCTATAGAAAGGTATTAAAAGATGAAGTTCACCGTCAGCCAGAGCTCGCTTACACAAGCCATCGGCGTCGTTATGAAGGGTGTCGCTTCGGCATCCACCCTTCCCATCCTGTCGGGCGTGCTCGTCAAGGCGCAAGACGGCATCTTGGAATTCCAGACCTCTAACTACACCATCTCGATCCGTCATCGCATCGCGGCGCATGTCGAAGAAGAGGGCGAGATGGTTATCCCCTGTAAGATGCTCTCCAATATCACCAAGACCCTCCCCGATGCCCCGGTCACCTTTGAGCTGTCCGAGCGCCAGGTGCTGATTGGTTGCGAGAAGAGCTCTTTTAGGCTGAACACGCTCGATGCCAATGACTTCCCCGAGTTTCCGGCCTATGCCATCGAGAGTGCCGTGGAGCTGCCGACCGATGTCTTGTCCGAAATGGTCGGCCGCGTGTGGCGCGTCACCTCGACCGACAAGGCTCGCCCCATCCTGGGCGGCGTGCACATGAAGGTCGAGAACAACACCGTACGCCTGGTAGCGACCGATTCCTTCCGCTTGGCCGTGTGCGATACGCAGGTCGAGACCTCGACCCTCGAGGGCTCCTTTGAGCTCAACGTTCCGGCTGACGCCTTTAACGACGCGCTGAACATCATGGCCAGCCAAGCGACCATCATGATCGGGGCTACCGACACCCAGGTCGTCTTCGAGGCCGGCAACACCACCTACGTGTCGCGTCGCATCGAGGGCGTGTACCCCAACTACAAGCAGCTCATCCCCGATTCGTGCGTGACGAGCGTCAAGATCGACGTCGCCGCCTTTAACGCCGCCCTCAAGCGCGTGGCCGTTATCGCGAGCGCCAACCCCGCCGTCAAGTTCGAGATCGATGTCGAGAACGGGCAGATGGGCCTGTCCTCCATTTCCAATGACCAGGACCTTGCGCAGGAGACGATCGATGTCGAGGCCGAGGGCGAGTCGGGTACCATCGCCTTCAACTACCACTACATCTTCGGCTGCCTCAATGCCCTGTCCAAGGAGAAGGAGATCACGCTGGAGCTCAAGAGCTACTCGCAGGCGGGCATCTTTAAGTCCTACGACAAGATCAACTACCTGTACCTGGTCATGCCGGTCCGCATCTAGCGCTGCGCCATGACCATGTTCGCCCGCGATCTTTCCGTCGCGCACTACCGCAGCTTCGATAGCTATCGCCTTGCCCTGGACGAGGGCGTGACGATACTTGCGGGACCCAACGCGGCGGGAAAGACCAATCTCATAGAGGCGCTGCAGCTGCTGACGAGCGGCGCCTCGTTTAGGCATCCGACCGCAGCCGAGCTCGTCCATGACGGCGTGGGCTCGTGCAAGATCGAGCTGAGGCTCGAGGGCGACGGCCGCGTGCTTGATATGGGATTGAGCGCGGAGGACGGTAGGCGCTCGTTTAGCCGCAACGGCAAGAGATGCTCTGCCGCCGGTGTGCGCGGGGTTCTGCCGAGCGTGCTGTTTTGCCCCGACCATCTGGACATGGTTAAGCGAGGCGCCAGTGTGCGCCGCGCCGCCCTCGATGACTTTGGCATGCAACTGAGCGCACGCTATGCCGATCTTGCGAGCACCTATGGGCGCTGCGTGACCCAGCGTAACGCCTTGCTCAAGGAGACCTGGTGCTGCCGCGAGATGCTCGGCGCGTGGAACGATTCGATTGCCCGCGCGGGCTCGGCCCTGCTCGTGCACCGGTTGGCCCTGCTCGACCGGCTGGCGGGCCATGTGCACACTGCCTACGGGCAAGTGGCGTCAGGTGAGACCGCCAACGTGACCTATGCGTCCACGCTGGGGGATTTGCCCCAGGTCGAGGATCGCGAAGAGCTGAAGGGCTGGGCGTACGAGCGCATGCTGGCTGCCCTTGACGAGCATGCCGACGAGGAAATTCGCCGCGGCGTGACGTTGGTGGGACCGCATCGCGACGAGATCGAGTTCACCGTGGCTGGTCGCTCCGCCCGTTCATTTGCCAGCCAAGGACAGCAGCGCACGCTGGTGCTGTCCTGGAAGGTGGCCGAGGTTGCCGTGGCTCGCGATGTCCTGGGCACCGCCCCACTGCTGCTTCTGGACGACGTGATGAGCGAGCTCGACGGCGAGCGTCGCGGCGCTTTCCTGCGGCTGATCGGCGATGATATCCAGACGGTCATAACTACGACCAACCTGGGGTACTTTACCGATGACCTGCTTGATCGAGCCAAGGTGGTGAGCATGGGTGAGACGTGCTAATTACGAGCGCGAGAGCGAGACGGTCGCCTTCAGCGGGTTTTTGAACGCAGAGCGCCAGCGCATCCTGGCGTCCGCGACCCCCGAGCGCCGTGCGCAGATGGAGGCCGCCGAGGAGTCGCGCGCGGTCTATCGCGCATGGAACGCGGTGTGCTCGGGCACGCGCGAGGGGCGGCATGTGACGGGACTGCGCTACCTGCCCGAGTCCAATGAGCTGCTGGTGTATCTCGACTCGCCCTCGTGGACGCAGGAAATGACGTTGTTGCGCGAGATCATCCGCGCGCGCATGGAGCGCGCCGGTGCGCATGTGGACGGCCTGGTGTTCAAAACCACCGCGCCCGGTCACACGCCGCCCGCCGCCAAGGAGCGCCTGCGCCCGGCGACGACCGAGCGACCGCCGGCCCCGCACGCCGACCTCAGCGATGCCGAGCGTACCGAGATCGAGCGCCAAGTGGCGCCCATCGAAGACCAAAAACTGCGCGAGGCCCTCGAGAATGCCATGAGAGCCAGTGCCGAGTGGGCCAAGGGCGTGCAAAGCAAAAAAGAGCCTTAAATCGCATCTGGTGGCCTTGTAGAGCCAAATACCCTCGTTCCCGAGGGTATTTTTTTACGATAAACTAGTAAGGCTGTACACATTTTCTTGACTGAAGGAGGACGTGTGGCAAACGAAAACGATTACGATGGCGGCGAGATTAAGATTCTCGAAGGTCTCGAGGCCGTTCGTAAGCGCCCGGGCATGTATATCGGCTCGACGAGCGCCAGCGGTCTGCATCACCTGGTGTGGGAGATCGTTGACAACTCCGTCGACGAGGCCATGGCCGGTTTCTGCACCGAGATCCAGGTGACGGTCCACGCCGACAACTCCATCACGGTCGTCGACAACGGGCGCGGCATCCCCGTCGACGAGCACCCTGTTAAAAAGATCCCGACGCTCGAGGTCGTCATGACGATCCTGCACGCCGGCGGTAAGTTCGATAACTCGGCCTATAAGGTCTCGGGCGGCCTGCACGGCGTGGGCATCTCCGTCGTCAACGCACTGTCCAAGCGCGTGGTCGTTCAGGTTCGTCGCGATGGCAACACCTACGAGATGGAGTTCTCGCGCGGCAAGACCGTCAAGAAGATGGAGGTCGTGGGCACCTCGGATTCGACGGGCACCACCGTCACCTTCTGGCCCGACGACGAGATCTTCGAGACCTGCATCTACGATTTCGATACGCTGCACAACCGTCTGCAGGAGACGGCGTTCCTCAATAAGAACCTCAAAATCGTGCTGACCGACGAGCGCGAAGCGACTCCCCACGTGGAGGAGTTTTGCTACGAGGGCGGCATCATCGACTTCGTCAAGTTCCTCAACGAGGGCAAGGACGTCCCCGAGGCCTTTAAGGAGCCCATCTACATCGAGGGCAAATCGGACCCGGACGCACCTGTGGCCAAGATGGGCGAGGTTGAGGTTTCCCTGCAGTGGAATAGCGGCTACGGCGAGAACGTCATGTCGTTTGCCAACGACATCTACACCCCCGAGGGCGGCATGCACCTTGAGGGCTTCCGCACCGCGCTCACCCGCGTAATCAACGATTACGCGCGCAAGCAGAACCTGCTCAAGGAAAAAGACGCCAACCTGACCGGCGACGATGTGCGCGAGGGCCTTTCGGCCGTTATCTCGGTCAAGCTGCCCGATCCGCAGTTTGAGGGCCAGACCAAGGCCAAGCTCGGCAGCTCCTATATGCGCGCGCTGACGCTCAAGATCGTGACCGACGGCCTCGCCGATTACTTGGAGGAGCATCCCAAGCCCGCCCGCGAGATCGTCAAGAAGGCGCAACAGGCCTGCAAGGCGCGCAACGCCGCCCGCAAGGCGCGCGAAGCGACCCGTCGCAAGAGCCTGCTCGAGACGGCGTCCCTGCCCGGTAAGCTCGCTGACTGCTCGGTGCGCGATGCCGAGCTGACCGAGCTCTTCATCGTAGAGGGCGACTCGGCAGGCGGTTCGGCCAAGGACGGCCGTCGCCGAGACATCCAGGCGATTCTGCCCCTGCGCGGCAAGATTTTGAACGTCGAGCGCGTTGGTGACCATCGCGCGTTCTCGAGTGACACCATCCAGTCGCTGATTACCGCGATCGGCTGCGGCGTCACGACGAGTGCCGGCGACGGCGGCGACTTCGATATCACCAAGGCGCGCTACCACAAGATCATCATCATGACCGATGCCGACGTCGACGGTGCGCATATCCGCATCCTGCTGCTGACGTTCTTCTACAAGTACATGCGTCCGCTGATCGATGCCGGCTACGTCTATGTTGCCTGCCCGCCCATCTTTGGCATTAAGGTGCGCAACAAGATCCACTACGTGTATCCCAACGGCCGCCAGCCCGAAGACGAGATCCTGCGCGACACCATCCAGAGTCTGGGCCTGAACCCCGACGACAACGACGAGGACGGCAAGGCCAAGGACGGCAAGATCACCAAGAAGCGCAAGGGCTATACCGTCCAGCGCTACAAGGGCCTGGGCGAGATGGACCCCAAGCAGCTTGCCTCGACGACGATGGATCCCAAGACCCGCATCTTGCAGCGCGTGTCGATCGAGGACGCCGTGGTGGCGGACCGTGCCGTGCGCGAGCTGATGGGTTCCGAGGTCGGCTATCGCCGCGAGTACATCGAGAAACATGCGCATGACGCGCGTTTCCTTGATGCTTAAGAGGAGGTAACGTGGCAGACGATATCAACAATAACGAGGGCATGGGCGAGGCCGGCGATGCCGGCATGCCCGACGATTTGAAGCGCCTGCTCGCCCGTGCTGAGCAGGGCGAGGACGGCGATCCGGACGCCTATAACCCCGATGCCGATGATGATGAGGAAGAGGACGACGACGGTGAGCTCGAGGAGAGCTTTGGCGAAGTCGATCGTGGCGCCTCGGCCGGCGAGGATATCAACGGCGGCCAGCTCCAGATTTCGGAGTTTGGCCGCGAGATGAAGCAGTCATTTATCGAGTATTCGATGTCGGTCATCACGGCGCGCGCCCTGCCGGACGTGCGCGACGGCTTAAAGCCGGTGCACCGCCGCATCCTGTACGCGATGAACGAGAGCGGCATCTACCCCAACCGCCCGCACAAGAAGTCGGCCTGGACGGTCGGCGAAGTTATCGGTAAGTACCATCCGCACGGTGACTTCGCGGTCTACGAGGCCATGGTTCGCCTGGCGCAGTGGTTCTCCATGCGCACGCCGCTCATCGACGGTCACGGCAACTTCGGCAACATCGACGGCGACGGCGCGGCGGCCATGCGTTACACCGAGAGCCGCCTGGCAAAGCCCGCCATGGAATTGCTGCGTGACTTGCAGAAGGATACCGTCGACTGGCAGCCCAACTACGACGAATCGCTCGCCGAGCCTCAGGCGCTGCCTGCGCGCTTCCCCAACCTGCTGGTCAACGGCAGCCAGGGCATCGCCGTCGGCATGGCCACCAATATCGCCCCGCATAACCTCACCGAGGCGATCGAGGCAACCTGCTACCTGATCGATAATCCCGACGCCACTGTCGACGAGCTCATGCAGATCATGCCCGGTCCGGACTTCCCCACCGGCGCCATCATCATGGGCAGTGCCGGTATTAAGCAGAGCTACGAGACCGGCCGTGGCTCCATTACCGTGCGCGCCAAGGCTCACGTGGAGTCCACCAAGACCGGCCGCAGCCGCCTGGTCTTTACCGAGATTCCCTACATGGTCAACAAGGGCACCCTGCAGGAGAAGATCGCCCAGCTCGTCAACGACAAGCGCATCGAGGGTATCTCGGATATGCGCGATGAGTCCAACCAGAAGGGTATCCGTCTGGTCATCGAACTCAAGAAGGGCGTCATCCCGCAGGTCGTGCTCAACAACCTGTACAAGTACACCTCGCTGCAGACGACCTTTGGCGCCAACAACCTGGCGCTTGTCAACGGCGTTCCCAAATGCCTGAGCCTGCGCGAGATGCTGCAGCACTACATCGACCACCAGGTCGACGTCGTCACCCGCCGCACCCGCTTCGACCTTAAGAAGGCCCAGGCCCGCGCGCATATCCTCGAGGGCTACCTGATGGCCCTTGACCATATCGACGAGGTCATCAGCATCATCCGCTCCTCGCAGACCGACTCCGAGGCCAGCAGCCGCCTGATCGAGCGCTTTGGCTTTACGCCCGAGCAGACCACGGCCATCCTCGAGATGAAGCTGCGCCGCCTGACCGGCCTGGAGCGCGACAAGATCCAGGAAGAGCTGGACGGCCTGCGTCGCGCCATCGCCTACTACGAGGACCTGTTGGCGCACGAGGAAAAGATCTTGGGCGTCATCAAGGAAGAGATGCGCGAGATCTCCAAGAAGTTCGGTGATAAGCGTCGCACCGAGATCAGCCAGGTCGAAAAGGATCTGGACGTTGAGGACCTCATCGCCGACGAGGACATGGTCGTGACCATCACCCACACCGGCTATGTCAAGCGCATCCCGGTGGCCGCCTACCGCGCCCAGAAGCGCGGCGGCAAGGGCGTGTCGGGCGTCAACCTCAAAGAGGACGACGTCATCGACGAGATGTTCATCGCGTCCACGCACGAGTACGTGCTGTTCTTCTCGAGCAAGGGCAAGGTCTATCGCCTGAAGGTGCACGAGCTGCCGGTGGGTACGCGCCAGGCGCGCGGTACCGCGATCGTCAACCTGCTGCCCTTCGAGGAAGGCGAGAAGATCGCGAGCGTCATCAGCTGCCGCGAGTTCCCTGCCGACGAGTACCTGATGTTTGCCACCAAGAGCGGCATGGTCAAGAAGACCGTGATGAGCGCATATGACCGCAGCCGTCGCGACGGCCTGATCGCTATCAACCTGCGTGACGACGACGCGCTGCTGAACGTGCGCCGCGTGCGCGAGGGCGACAAGATTATCCTGGCCACCACCGCGGGCAAGGCGATCATGTTCTCCGAGGAGCAGGTGCGCGCCACCGGCCGCGATACCAGCGGCGTTCGCGGTATCGGTATGAAGGACGGCGTGAGCGTTCTGGGCATGGAAGTCACTAACGGCAACGGTGATCTGTTCGTCATCACCGAGCGCGGCTACGGCAAGCGCACGCCGGTCGCGGACTACCCGGAGCAGAATCGCGGCGGCCAGGGCGTCTACACCATCCAAATGACCGAGCGTAAGGGTAACCTCGCGGCCATGAAGACGGTGGGCCCGCAGCACGAGCTGTTCATCGTGACGGAGGGCGCGACGGTCATTCGCGTCAAGACCGACGAGATCAGCCAGACTGGCCGCGCTACCCAGGGCGTCAAGATGATGACCGTCGACGACAACGACCGCATCTGCGCCGTAGCCCGCATGACGGCCGCCAAGGAGAAGCCCGAAGGCGAAGGCGCCGAGGCCGCAACCGACGCCGAAGAGGCCCCAGTCGACCTAGGCGACGGCAACGACATGCCAGAGGATCTCCTAGACGAGTAAGAGGCCCTAGCTGGTAAAAATCATCAGACCCCTTACATCGGCGGTCGGCGCACTGCGCGCCGACCGCTTTTTTGACAATCTTGAACCTCGCGTCGGCCCCGGCTGCCCGGCGGCATACGAAGTCGATCGCGAGTTCCGCACGAGCCGGAGAGCACTTAATGTGCTCTCCGTGCGAG
>URIJ01000032.1 GCA_900547835.1 uncultured Collinsella sp. | reverse complement strand
GCGCGGCTGTACGGCGTATCCACCATGGGCAGATCCGGACGCAGCTTGCCGTCGAATGCGCGGTAGGCGTTCTGCACGGCGGGCGCCGTGGGGATCGTTGCGATCTCGCCGATGCCCTTGCCGCCGTATGCCACGGGCAACAGCTCGTCCTTCTCCACGTAGATGGCGTGGATATTCGGAATCTCGGGCGCACGGAACAGCCCGAGCGTACCGTACCTTGCCTGGGGTACGCAGTCCTTGAGCGGCCAGTCCTCGGTAAGCGCATAGCCCATACCCATGAGCACGCCGCCTTCGATCTGACCCTGGATGGAGATGGGGTTGACCACCTTGCCGGAATCGTGTGCGGCATAGACCTCGCTCACGCGACCGTCATCATCCAGAATGACCACATGTGTGGCAAAACCGTAGCAGATGTGGCTCTTGGGGTTGGGAACGTCGGCGCCCAGTTTGTCGGTCGGCTCCAGATACACGTAGCCAAACTCGCATCCCTCGAGCGCCTTGATGGCGGTCGCGGGATCCTGAGGATGCATGCCCTGGCCGGCGACGAGCTCCTGCGTGCGCAGCTGATAGGCGCGACCGTCGTCGTACTCAATCTTGACGCCGTCGCCATGCGCATTCACGGGAGCGGCGGGCGCAGACTTGCCGGCCTCGATGTCAAGCATGGCATCGCGCAGCAGGAAGGCGGCACCGCGCACGGCCTCGCCGGTCACGACCGTCTGACGCGAGCCAGACGTGGTGCCGGAGTCGGGAGCGTTCTCGGTGGAGCACTCGCCGTTGGCAGTGCAGCTCAGCGGCAGACCGCATGCCTCGGCAACGTCCTGCAAAAAGACCGTGTTGCAGCCCTGGCCGATGTCGGACGTGGCGGCGTAGACCACGGCGCGGCCACCCTCGACGCGAATCTTGCAGCGGCCGGCATCGGGCAGGCCCACGCCCACGCCGGCGTTCTTCATGGCGCAGGCGATACCGGCGTGTCCGGGATGCGCATAGTAGGCATCCTTGACCTCGAGCAGCGTCTCCTTCAGCGCCGTGGAGCAGTCGGCAATCTGGCCGTTGGGCAAAACCTCGCCCGGCTCGATGGCGTTGCGGTAGCGAATCTCCCACGGATCCAGGCCGACCCTCTCGGCCAGCAGGTCGATCAGGCTCTCGAGCGCAAACTCGGACTGGCAAACGCCAAAGCCTCGGTACGCGCCGGCGGGCGGGTTGTTGGTGTAGTAGCCAAAACCGCGAATGTCGGTGTTCTGGTACTTGTAGGGGCCGACGGCATGCGTGCAGGCGCGCTCGAGCACCGGGCCGCACAGCGACGCGTAGGCGCCGGTGTCAAAGTTGATCTCGCAGTCCAGACCGGTAAAGTTGCCCTCGGCGTCGCAGCCCAGCGTAAAGGTGCCGTCCATGGCGTGGCGCTTGGGATGGAACGCGAGCGACTCGGCACGCGTGAGCTTGCACTTCACAGGACGCTGGAGCTTATAGGCAGCAAGCGCGGCCAGGTGCTGGATCGAAACGTCCTCCTTACCGCCAAAGCCGCCGCCCACGAGCATGGTCTCGACGACCACGCGCTCGGGCTCGTTGTCCCAGCCAAACATGTGGGCACACTCTTTGCGCGTGTCGTAGGCACCCTGGTCGGTCGACTGCACCTTGACGCCGTTCTTGTACGGGAAGGCAACGGCGCACTCGGGCTCCAAGAAGGCATGCTCGGTAAAGGGCGTGGTAAAGCGCTGCGTCACGGTGAACGCGCTTTCGGCCAGCGCCTTGGCGGCGTCGCCGCGCGTCACGTGACGGCTCTGGCACACGTTGTCCTTGAGTTCCACCGTGTTGCCGAAGGCAAAGAAACTGTCATGCAGGCGCGGGGCGTCGGCAGCCCTAGCCTCGACAATGTTGCGCACGGGCTCCAGCGGCTCGTAATCAATCTTTACGAGCTTCTTAGCCTTCTCGAGCGTCGCCTCGTCCTCGGCGACCACCAGCACGATGGCGTCACCCACGCAGCGGGTGATATCGCCCTGGGCGATCATGACGTCCCAGTCCTGGATAAGGTGGCCGACCTGGTTGACCGGCACGTCCTCGGCGCGCAGGATGCCCACCACACCGGGCAGGGCCTCGGCCTTGGAGGTATCAATGGAGAGCACGCGGGCGCGCGGATACTTGGAGCGCACGGCGCTAGCATAGGTCAGGCCCGGCTGATCGAGCTCGTCGATGTCGTCGGGATACTTGCCCTCGCCGAGCACCTTCTTGCGCACGTCGATGCGGAAGGCGCGCTTGCCCACGCCGTAGTCATCGCCGCGCTCCAGATCCTCGTCGATCTGCTTTTCGCCGCGGAGCACCGCAGCTGCCAGCGAGATGCCCTCGATAATCTTCTTGTAGCCGGTGCAACGGCAGACATTGCCGCGGATGGCGTACTTGATCTGCTCCTCGGTGGGCTCGGGGTCCTCGGCGATGAGCGCCGCGCCCGCCATGACCATGCCGGGGATGCAAAAACCGCACTGCACGGCGCCCACGGCGCCAAAGGCGTACACAAAGGCCTCGCGCACGTCCTCGGGCAGGCCCTCGACGGTCACGATGTTGCGACCGGCGGCAAGAGCGGTGGTCAGCACGCACGCCTTGACGGCCGCGCCGTCCACATGGATGGTGCAGGTGCCACAAGCACCTTCGGAGCAGCCGTCCTTGGCGGAATGGATATGCAGGTCGTCGCGCAGGTAGCGCAGCAGCGGTTTGTTTTGGGTCGTTGTGCGTTCCACGCCGTTAACGGTAAAAGTGAATTCCTGTGCCATGGTGATTCCCTTCTACACGCCGGCGGCGATGCCGGTGCGGTCGTGGATGGCGCCATGCGGGCAAACGACGGCGCACATGCCGCACGACAGGCAGTCCGCACCGTCGATGTGGGCACAGTTGTCCTCGATGCGGATAGCGCCGGCAGGGCACTTTTTGGCGCACATGCCGCAACCGATGCAGCTCGTGTCGCAAATCTTGCGGGCGATGGCGCCCTTATCGGTGTTGTTGCAGCGCACCAGGATGTTCTGGTAGCCGGGAACAAAGGCAATCACGCGCTGCGGGCATGCCATGCCGCACAGGCCGCAGCCCGTGCACTTGGAGCGGTCCACGCGGGCGACGCCATCAACCAGTGCGATGGCGCCGTGGGGGCAGGCCGTGACACAGGCGCCACAGCCAATGCAGCCTTCGCTGCAGCGGGCGTCGCCGCCTGCGGAGGCGCAACCGCTTCCGCAGGCAACGTAGGCCACGTTATGTTGAATGGATTTGGCCATAAGAGACTCGCCTATTTCTTAAGAAGGTACGAATAGTTGTCGCGCACGGCCCTGATGGTCAGGCGGACGGCCTCGGGCAGACCGGTGTTGACGGCATCGACCGAGACGGTGCGGACCGTGCCGGCGACGCGAACCTTAAAGTGGTCCTCGTCCACGGCCAGGAAGCCCTCGTTCTCGGAGTTCTCCATGTCCTGCTCGCTCCAGAACAGGGTGAGCTTGTCCTTGTAGGGACGACCCTCCTGGTAGGGGCAGAACACGGCGCAGTTACCGCATTCGTTGCACATGCCGTCGACATGGACGACCTGATGCTTGGCCAGGCCCGGCACCTTAATTGCCACGTTGGCGCGGTTGGGGCACACATCGCAGCAGACCTCGCACACCGAGCCGCAGCCCAGGCAGCGGGTCTTGGTGCAGTTGCGCTTGTCGCGGCACAGCGACCCCTTGCGCTCGTAGCAGGTGTCCTCGCGGCCGGCCTGCTCGTTGCAGTCGGCGTACTTGTTAAAGTCCACGCCGGCGATGGCGCGGGCGACCTCGGCGGCGTCGGCGATAGCCTCGACCACGGTGGCCGGACCGCGGCGGCAATCGCCGGCAGCCCAGACGCCCTCGACGCCGGTGGAGGTGGCGGCGAGGCGGCCGCAACGGTCGTGCTCAACGCCCGCGGCATCATACAGGCTGGCATCGATGCCCTCGCCCACGGCGCAGATCACCGTGGTGGCGGGAAGCTCGACGGTCTCGCCCGTGGCGACGGGGCTGCGGCGGCCGCTTGCATCCGGCTCGCCAAGCCCCATAACGTCGCAGGTCAGCACGGCGCCGTTGAGTGCCTTGGGCGCCAGCAGCTCGCAGAACTCAACGCCGTCGGCAAGAGCAAGATCAAGCTCTTCCTCGTCGGCGGGCATCTGCTTCTTGGTGCGGCGATACACCAGGCGCACGTTCTTCACGCCTGCCAGGCGCTTGGCCACGCGGGCGGCGTCCATGGCGGTGTTGCCGGCGCCAATGACCACGACGTCCTCGCCCAGCTCGAGTTTCTCGCCCTTCTTGGCGGCCTCGAGGAACTCCAGCACGTCGAGCTCGGCACCCTCGCCCAAGCCCGCAGAGCCGGGCATCCAGGCACCGGTGGCCACGACCACGTTGGTAAAGCCCTGGGCCTTGAGCTCTTCAATGGAATCCACGCGAGCATTGAGCTGTACCTTGGCGCCAAAGGCCAAGCAGAGCTCGGCATCGTGAGAGATATCGTCACTGGCGATACGGAACTCGGGGATCACGTGACGGACCACGCCGCCGAGCGAATCGCGGGCCTCAAAGATAGTGACGGGCACGCCAGCGCGCGTCAGGAAGAACGCCGTCGCCAGGCCGGCCGGGCCGCCGCCGATAACGGCAACGTTGCGCTCGCCGTCGTTGGCGATGGCCTGGGCGCGCAGCTTGGGCAGCACGGCCGTCATGGCCTCGCGGGCGGCCTTGAGCTTGCTGGCGCGGATCTGGGCGCCCTCGGGCTCGTAGAACGCACGCTCGCAGGCACGGCCGCAGGGATGCGGGCAGATGGTACCGGTGATGAACGGCAGGGCGTTGCGCTCGATGATGATGTTGAGTGCGTCCTCGTAGCGGCCCTCGTCAACAGCCGCCAGATAGGCGGGAATATCCTGCTGGATGGGGCAGCTCGTGCGGCACGGCGTGGTAAAGCAGTCGGAAAGCGGGCTCTTGCCGGCAACCTTGCGGTCGGGCAACGGGCGCAGCGGCTTCTTGTAGAGCGGGTTGGTGAGCGAGTCGGTCTGGATCGCAGTCACGGCCTCGAGCGAGACGCCCGCGAACGGCTTGCCGTCCAGATCGGTAAATTCGCCAGCCATCTGGCTAAAGCGCTCGTAGCCACCGGGCTTGAGCACGTCGGTCGCCAGGGTAACGGGCCAAATGCCGGCATCGTACAGGGCACGGATGTTGTAGACCGTGGCACCACCGGAGTAGCTGATACGCAACTTGCCATCGAACTGCTCGGTAATGCGACGGGCGGCCTCGATGGTCAGCGAGAACAGCGAACGGCCGGACATGTACATCTCGGTGGAGGGCAGCTCGTTCCTCGTCACGTCGACGGGGAACGTGTTGGTCAGCTTGACGCCAAACTCCAGGCCGCGCTCGGCACACAGGGCAATCAGGCGCTCGAACATGGGCACGGCGTCGGCCCACTGCAGGTCCTCGCGGAAGTGCGTATCGTCGAAGACGATGTAGTCAAAGCCCAGCTCGTTGAGGCGCTGACGTGCAAACTCATAGCCCAGCAGCGTGGGGTTGCACTTGATGTAGGTGTTGAGGCCCTTCTCGGTGATCAGATAGGTCGCGATGCGCTCGATCTCCGCCGGCGGGCAGCCATGCAGCGTGGACTCGGTGATGGAGTTGGAGACGCGCGCCGGGATGGACTCGACAAACGCGGCATCGACATTCTCAAACTTGTCCAGGTTGGCGAGCGCCCACGTGCGGCACTCGTTCCAAACCTCGGAGCCGCTGGCGTCCTTCATGCCCTCAATGTACGCATCGACCTTGGGGCTCTTGATGCCCTCGAGGTCATAACCCACGGACATGTTGAAGACAAAACCATCCGGGCTGCCCAGGCCGTACTCGCGAGCGATCAGGTGGCAGGCAAACCATGCCTTCACGTACTCGGCAAAGGCCTGCGAAACCTCGAGCTCGGTCGACCATTCGCAGTTGTAGCACTCGTCCTGAGCCACGATGCAGGGCTTGTTGACGCACTTGGAGAGCTCCTCGCCGTCCATAACCTGAACGGTCTTGAGCTCAAAGAAGCGGGAACCGGCCACGTAGGATGCCACAATGTTCTGGGCCAACTGCGTATTGGGACCGGCGGCCGGGCCAAACGGAGTCTCGATGCGCTCGTCAAAAATGGGAAGCGCGCCCTCCTGGTTGGTCGTGACCATCTTGCGCACGCCAAAGACGGCGCCCTGAGTCTTGTGCTCCTCGATGATCCAGTTCATCAGCTGCGAAAACGGGATCGGCCTCATGATGTCGCTCATAATGAGTTCCTCTCTGTAACGCCCGGCGAGACCGCGCGGCGGGCGCAAATACGGTGTAGCGCTAGCACAGCGCCGGCGACCCCGCGGAGGCCGCCTATGCGCGCGCCGGATGCGGCGAAACATCCGACGCGCGTGAATCTACTTGTAATTAGTAGGTGCGATCGTTGAGCGTGCTCCAGAGCTTCTTGGACTCGGCCATGGTCCACGCGTTGATCTTGTCCTCATCAATGCCAACGAACTCGCGATCCTTGTACAGGACGCGGCCGTTGATGATGGTGGTGCGGCAGTTTTTGCCCATCATGCCAAAGAGCATGTGGCCGTCGATGTTCTCCTCGCTCAGCGGCGTAAAGGGCTTGTAGTCCATAACGATGACGTCGGCGGCAGCGCCGGCCTCGAGCACGCCGAGCTTGCGATCGAAGTACTTGCTCGCCATCTTGGCGTTGTTCTCGAACAGCATCGTCATGGCCTCGCACCAGCCCACGTTGGGCATGGCTGCGTTGTGGCGCTGAATGATCAGGAAGACCTTGAGGCTCTCGAGCATATCGTGGGTGTAGGCGTCGGTGCCCATGCACACGGGGATGCCGCGGCGGAAGAACTCGAGCACGGGGGCGCAGCCCACGGCGTTGCCCATATTGGATTCGGGGTTGTTGACGAGCCAGGTGCCGGACTCCTTGACGATATCCATCTCGGCAGGCGTCACGTGGATGCAGTGGCCCAGCATGGTGTCGGGACCCAGCAGGTTGTGCTGCAGCAGGCGCTCGACGGGGCTGATGCCACCGCGGTTGAGGCGGGAGTCCCACACGTCATTCATGCCCTCGCACACATGGATGTGGAAGCCGGTCAGGCCGTTGTTGGCCTCGGCCATCTTATCCATGGTCTCGTCCGACAGCGTAAAGGTGGCGTGACCGCCAAACATGGCGGCGATCATGTGGTTGTCGTTATCGCGACGCTCCTTGGCGGCCCACTGGGCAAACTCGGCGTTCTCGGCAATGGCCTGGTCGCATTTTTCCTGACCGCGGCGGTCGGAGACCTCGTAGCACAGGCACGAACGCATGCCCAGCTCCTGAGCTGCATCCTTAATGGTAAAGAGGCTGCCTGGGATCTCGCAGAAGCTCGCGTGGTGATCGAAGATCGTGGTGACGCCATCGCGGATGGAGTCAAGAATCGTGGCATAGGCGCTGGCCTTGGTGCCGTCGAGCGTCAGGTTGTCGTCGATCTTCCACCACTGCTGCTCAAGATTCTCCAAGAAGTTGGTGGGGTTGCAGCCCTTAATGGCAAGGCCGCGGGCCAGACCCGAGTAGATGTGGGTGTGGCAGTTGATGAGTCCGGGCATGATGAGGTTGCCCTGGGCGTCGACGTACTCGGCATCCGGGTACTTGGCCTTGAGCTCGCGCTCGGGGCCCACTTCGACGATCGTATCTCCGTCAATGGCGACCGCACCGTTGGGAATGAACGGAGTCTGAGCGTTGCGGGTAAAGACGGAACCGTTAGCGACCAGAAGCATAAATGCTCCCTTCAACATCAGAGGCGGGGTTTGACACCTCTGACATGGCGGAAGTGCGAAGCGCCGGCCTACACCGGAAACGGGCCCTCTCCCGTCAACGCTTCACCAAAGGGACAAGCCCTTTGAAGTGCGGCTTGGCGCCGCATGGCGCCGGCGGACGAGGCGATGCGTCCGCCGGCGAATAGCACCGAATTGGTTACTTCTTGCTCTCGGGCAGGACCAGATTCACAGCGGCATCCTTGGCGGCATCGATGTGCTGAGCCACGACCGGCGTCTGCGGAAGGATCAGGTTGAGCACGATGGCCATGATGGCGGTGGGAGTCACGGCGTTGGAGCCGATGACGGTGGACACCCAGGTAGGCATACCCTCGCCGGCAAGGCAACCGCTGGCCATCCAGATACCCAGGCCAAAGACGACGGAGGTACCGACGATGGTGGTGGTGCGCTGCGTGAGGCCCTCGCGGGTGAACATGCGCACACCGTTCATGGTGATGGTGCCAAAGACGCCGACGGTCGCGCCGCCGATGACGGGCTGCGGGATAGCGGAAAGGACGGCAGAGAGCTGCGGGAACAGACCGGCGATGGCAAAGACGGCCGCGATGATCACAAAGACCCACTTGTTGACGACCTTGTTGGAGCAGATGATGCCCACGTTCTGGCCAAGGGCGCTGGTGGGAAGACCGCCCAGCAGGCCGCCGACCATAGAAGTGAGGCCCTGGGACACGATAGCGCCGGAGAGCTCGCGCTCGGTGGGCATACGGTCGATGGAGCCCAGGCAGGCGGCGGAGACGTCACCGATAACCTGGATGGCAACCATGGGGAACACGACGGCGAGGGTAATGCAGACCTCGGGATCAAACTCGAGCGCGTAGGGCATGAGCTTGGGAAGAGCGAAGACCTGAGCGGTGGCGACGCTGGAGAAGTCGATCATGCCAAAGGGGATCGAAACGATCATGCCAACGATCATGCCAAAGAACACGGATCCCAGCTTGAGCGTGCCCTTTCCAAAGTTGGCGAGCGCGAAGACGACGGCGAAGGTGATAAGAGCGACGCACCATGCCTGCGGGGTGCCCCACAACGGCGTGCCCATGCCACCGGCCATGTATTTGACGGCCGTGGGATAGAGAGAGACGCCAATGGAGAAGATGACCGTGCCGGTCACGACGGGCGGGAACAGCCACTTAATCTTGCTGTAGGCCAGACCAAAGAGGACCGCGACGGCACCGCCAACGATCTCGCCGCCCAGCAGCGCGCCAAAACTAAAGCCCGAGGCGCCCATGGCCTGAAGGGCCGGCAGGAACGCGAACGAAACGCCCATGACGATGGGCAGGCCGCCGCCAATGCGACGGAAGGGAGCGAAGGCCTGAAGGGCCGTGTCGATCGCCGAAAGAATGAGTGCAACCTGAATGATGTCGGTGCTCTGCTGGCTATTAAAGCCGTAGACGCCGGCCATGATGACCGCCGGGGTAATGATGCCGGCAAACGATGCCAGTACATGCTGAAGGGCACACGGGATCATTTCCTTAACGGGCGGCATGCCTTCGCGAGTGAACAGGGCTTCAGTGCCGTTCGTAACCGTCTCCTGGGTCATTTGACCACCAATCCTCGAAATAGTTGTTTTCGCATCTAACGCTCTATTGTGACGCAGTGCGGGGTTGAGGTTGTGCCTTCGTTGCATATCGTATTAAAGATGATTCTCATTCTCAATAATAATTTTTTGTTATCAGACTGTTCTTAAGCTGAGACAATGCATTTCCGCAGGTCAGGAAAGTGTCCAGTCAAAATAACATCTAACTTTTCTTTTGGTCAACCGTTTACCGCCAAAATCCTACCGCTCGTCTGTATTACGCAATGTACCTGCGAATATGCGAGTCAATAGACACCGTGTTACCATGAGAAAAAATTGTTATGAACATTTCCGATTTCACCCAAAGGAGTTGCCCGTGAACGAGACCGTACGCCGCTTTTTGCCGATGGTCGATTTCCTGGAGCAGGTACTCGGTAAGAACAGCGAAATCGTGCTGCACGATTTCTCGGATCCCGACCACGCCATCGTCGATATTCGCAACGGCATTGTGAGCGGCCGTAAGGTCGGCGGTCCCGCCACCGATCTGGCGCTCAAGATCATGCACGACCCCAAGTATCGCGACCTGCCGTTTATTACGGGCTACGAGGGCCGCGGCGCCGGAGGCAAGACGTTGGAGTCCGCGACGTTCTTTATCCGCGAGGATGACGAGATCGTCGGTATGCTCTGCGTCAACACCGACCTCTCGACCGTACGCTCCATAAACGCCATGGCGCAGCAGCTCATGGCGTGCTTCGACGCAGCGCCGACGCGCACGGAGCCCGCCCCTATCGAGGTCGAAAGCCTTTCGGAGTCCACCCAGGAGCTCATCGACCGCAGTATTTCCGAGCTGCTGAGCGCTCGCGGGCTGGATGTGACGTCGCTTGGTCAAAGCGACCGCGTGGAAGTCATTCGCCACCTCAACGGCAACGGAGTGTTCATGCTCAAGGGCGCCGTAGCCTGCGCCGCCACCGCGCTGGGCATCTCGGAGCCCAGCGTCTACCGCTACCTGCAAAAAGTCCGCAAGGAAGGCTAACGAGCAAAATGGAGCGCGGCTCCACAAGCGATTCGTCACTTGACAAAAGACCCTGCAGCTCGCACTGCAGGGTCTTTTTGCATGTCATGTTTAGTTGTTGCCAACCCCTTAGAGAGCGGCGACGACCTCGATCTCGACCAGACCGCCAGCCGGAAGAGCGGCAACCTGGAAAGCGCTGCGCGCGGGGAACGGAGCCTCGAACTTGGAGGCGTAGATCTCGTTCACGGCAGCGAAGTCGGCAATGTCGGCCAGATAGACCGTGGTCTTAACGACATCGGCAAAGGTGGCGCCGGCAGCGGTCAGCAGGGCCTCGACGTTAGCAAGGGACTGCTTGGCCTGGGCCTCGACGCCCTCGGGCATCTTGCCGGTTGCGGGGTCGATGCCCAGCTGGCCGGACAGGAACACCATGTTGCCGGTCTGGATACCGGGGGAATACGGGCCGATGGCTGCGGGTGCGTTATCGGAAGACACGACGGTCTTGCTCATGTTTTTCTCCTTACGATCAGATAGAGAGCGTGAGCGCGGCGTTCGCACCGGGAGGCACAATTCGGTCTGAACACCGCGCTTGATTTGGGATAGTACTCAAGGTTTCTGTTTGATGCAAGAATATTATCAGCTGGAGAGAATATTTTATCGCCCAACGGCGCCCGTTGGCAGCTGAACGGTTCTCCACGGGGTCAGCCAGCCTAAGCTGCTGAAGACTTTGTCCTGCTTAGGCTGCGGGCGTCGCCCACCGCAGCGACGCCACTATACTTTTGAATATCTGAGCATTTTGAAAGGCAGGATATGACCGCAACCGCCAGCCGAACCACTAACCGCAGGCCCGAGCTTTTGGCCCCCGCCGGAGGCCCGGAGCCCTTTGCCGCCGCGCTCGCCGCCGGGGCAGACGCCATCTACTGCGGCATGGGCAGCTTCAACGCCCGCCGCAAGGCAACCAACTTTACCGACGAGGCCTTTGAGCAGGCCTGCCGCGCCGCACACCTGGCCGGCTCGCGCGTCTACGTCACGGTCAACATCGTCATCAAGCAGTCCGAGATGGGCGATGCACTGCAGCTCATTCATCGCTGCTCCACGCTGGGCGCCGATGCCTTCATTATCCAGGACTGGGGTCTGTTCTTTGAGGCCAAGCGCACCATGCCCGGCATCGAGACACATATCTCGACCCAGGCGAACATCCACGACGACCGCGGAACCCTTTGGTGCCGTGAGCAGGGCGCCGACCGCGTGACTCTCTCGCGCGAGCTCTCCATCGACGAAATCGCCGCCATTCACGACGCCGCGCCCGATGTGGACCTTGAGGTCTTCAGCCATGGCGCCATCTGCTTTTGCTACTCGGGCCTGTGCCTGCTGTCGAGCTTTGCCATGGCGGGACGATCGGCCAACCGCGGCATGTGCGCCCAGCCCTGCCGCCTGCCCTACGAGCTGATCGACGAGAACGGCCGCACGCTCTCCCCCGCCGGCCGCGAGCGCGCGCTGTGCCCGCGTGACACCAACACCTCGCAGCTTGTTCGCCGTCTGTATGACGCCGGCGCCGCATCGCTCAAGCTCGAGGGTCGCATGAAGGCGCCCGATTACGTGTACTCCATCGTTGATGTGTATCGTCACGAAATTGACGACATGCTATCCGGAGCCACCGTTGCCAAGGACGAGGAAGCTGCCCGCCAGCGCCAGCTCAAGCGCTGCTTCAACCGCGACTTTACGCACGCCTATCAGGACGGCACCTCGGGCGACGAGATGATGAGCTATGAGCGTTCCAACAACCGCGGCCAGATCGTGGGCACGGTGCTGGGCAGCCGCCCGGCCAACCGCGATGTGCGCGGCCTCAAGCCCGACGACCGCCGTCGCCGCGCCGCCATCGCCCGCATTGAGCTGTTTGAGCCCGTGGGCAAGGGCGACCTGCTGGAGCTTCGCCACGATAACGAGTTTGACCAGTTCCTGACCACCATTGCCGCCGATGATGCCGCAGCCGGTGAAGTCATCGAATGTCGCGTACCCCGCAGCATGCCCGAGGGCTGCCGCGTCCGCGTGATTCGCAGTCAGCGTGCCATCGACGCCGCCGGCGCCGCGCTCAAGCGCGATGTGCTGCGCCGCCGAGCTGTTGATGTGTCCGTGGTGGCGCGCCTGGGTGAGCCGTTTACTGTCACACTCAGCTGCTGCGATGATCCTTCGCTTGCGGCCACGGCCACGGGCTTTACCGTCGAGGCCGCCAAGACCCGCGCCGTCGAGGCGGCAGACCTGGTTGAGCATGTGGGCCGCATGGGCTCCTCGCCCTTTGAGGCAGCGAGCTTTGATGTGGCGCTCGATGAGGGCTGCGGCATGGGCTTCTCCGCCGTGCACAAGGTGCGCGCCGCCGCCTGCAAAGCATTGGAGGAGGCCATTCTGGCGCCGTACGAGGAGCGCGCGAAAACGCTCGAGCTGCCGGTACTCGACAAATGTACGCGCGCCATGCCCGAGCATTACCGCGATGAGCCGCAGATCTGCGCCGCCGTCACCACACTCGAAGCCGCCGAGGCGGCTCGTGCCGAGGGCGCCACGCGCATCTACATGACCACCGATGCGCTCGATGCTGTCGGACTCTCCCCTGCCGATGCATTTGAGCAGGGTATCGTGCCCGTACTCGACGAGGTCTGCCGCGCTGTTGACCACGAGCGCGTCGACCCCTGGATCAATGCCGGAGCCACCGTCGCCGTCGGCAATATCTCCGAGCTCGCCGTAGCCGCGCATGCCGGCGCCACGGCCGAGATTCGCTCTTGCCTGCCGGTGCACAACACGCCCTGCATGGAGGCGCTTGCCGAGCGCGGAGCCGGTGCGTTTTGGCTCTCGCCCGAGATCACGCTCGACGAGATTGTCTCGCTCGGCGCCGCCGCGCCCGCGGCTCTGGGCATCACCGTCTTTGGCCGCCCGCGCGTCATGACAAGCGAGCATTGCATTCTGCAGGTTGCCAACGGCTGCATCCACGATTGCGTCAACTGCCGCCTGCGCGCCCGCAAGCTCTCGCTCAAGAATATCGACGGAAAGGTCATGCCCGTCCGCACCGACATCCACGGCCGCTCTCGCCTGTACGACGCCTACCCCATCGACCTCACACCGCAGGTTCCACAGCTGCTCGACGCCGGCGTGCGCCGTCTCATGGTGGACGGAACGCTGCTCGAGACGGATGAGGTGGGCCGTGCCGTCGCCCGCGTCCGTCGCGCCGTCGAGGCCGCGCAGGCCGGTCGCAAGCCCGCCGCCCGCCTACGCGGGGCGACCTCGGGCTGCATGTTTGTGGGAATCAGCTAACCGAAAGGCTTACACGTGAACGAAGAACCTCAAGTCCTCTACTGCGACGCCTGGCTCATGGCCATCGACAAGCCTGCCGGTATGATCGTCCACGGCGATGGCACCGGCGAGCGCACGCTCACCGACTACGCCAGCGACCTGCTGCTGGCGATGGGCGACGGCTTTGCCGTGACCGACATGCAGCCGCTCAATCGCCTGGACCGTGACACCACCGGCGTGGTGCTGTTCTCACTCGACAAGCAGACGCAGCCCGCCTTTGATCAGATGATCATCGACCACGCGTTCGAAAAGCACTACCTGGCGCTGGCCGAGGGCAAGATCGACTGGAACGAAAAGCTCATCGACAAGCCCATCGCCCGCGACCGTCACGACAGTCGAAAGATGCGCGTCGGCGCCAGCGGCAAGCCGTCTCAAACACGCGTAAAGGTGCTCAAGCGTCTTAAGAGCCGTCGAGGCCTGCCCACGCGCTCGTATATTGATGTCGAGCTGCTCACCGGCCGCAAGCATCAGATTCGCGTGCACCTGGCAAGCGAGCATCATCCCCTGGTTGGCGACGACCTGTACGGAACGCCGCGCCCCTGCGGCCTCATGCTCCATGCCCACAGCGTGTCCTTTACGCATCCCGTAACCGGCGAGCACATCCACATCGAAGCCCCCTGCCCCTGGGAGCCCTAAACCACCACAAAGGGGACAAGCACCTTTATGGTGGTTTTGCCGCAATGGCTCAGCCGCGGTCCCAAAACGTCTCGATCTGTAACAGTTAGAACCCATTTTCCGGTCTATCTGTTACAGATCGAGACATTCGAATCCCCCTTAAGGGAAAATCTCAATCTGTAACAGTAACTCGGCAAAATCGATCCCAGATGTTACAGATTGAGACAAAGGGACGGCGCGGTTCGGAAGCATCTCAATCTGTAACACCTAGCCCACTTTTAACGGTCCAGTTGTTACAGACTTAGACAAACCGGCAGACAACGAAAGCGGCAACGCCCGTGATGGACGTTGCCGCTTTTCTATTGAGAAAACTACTCAGTTTTCGTTACTAACCACCAAAATGGGGACAGGCACCTTTGTGGCGGTTTAGGCCTTAGCCCGTACCCTACTGTTAGACCGTGATGACGTTGTCCATTGCCCGGTACTTGGCGGGGACCTCACCTGCGGTAATAATCGTTGCGTCGCGGAAGTCCGCGAACTTGACGGGCGCCACCATGCCAAATTTACTGGCGTCCGAGATTACGAAGCGTTTGGC
>URIJ01000031.1 GCA_900547835.1 uncultured Collinsella sp. | reverse complement strand
TTTCGTGTGTGGGCATCGTTGGCATGTGGGCGTTCCAGACTTTCGAAAACATCGGCATGTGCATCGGCATGATGCCGATTACCGGTATTCCGCTACCGTTTATTAGCTTCGGTTCGTCTTCGATGATGATTCAGCTGCTGACGGTGGGTATCGTACAATCCATATGGCGGCATCGTTCGGGCGCCGCGTAACCGCTGGAGGGGTTTGCTATGAAAATTCCCGTAGATAAGCTGACCCGCGCTTTTAAGATGGGCGCGTCCGTTAAGAAGGATTCCGATACGCCGGTGCGCGTCTCGGTCTATCTGGATTCGTCCGCCTCGCGCTTTCTGGCCGAGACGGTGCGTGACGCCTTTGTGCCGCAGACGACCTCGGGCATTGTGCGCGTCGAGCGTCTGGGGGAGGAGCGAATTGCTCCAAAGACCGATACCGATGTGGTGCTGGTGCTCTCGTGCGGCTCCGACCGCTTGGAGAGTGCCGTGCAGGAGCTCGTGATCGCCGGCGCGCCCGTGTGCGTGCTTGCCGAGTCAGCTGTGGAGGTGCCGTTTATCGAGGAGTCCACGCCCATGCTCGGCGTGGTGGCGGCAACCGATAAGACGTATCTGCTCGAGACGCTTGCCCGCTGGATTCTCGATCGCACCGAAAAGGAAACGGCTTTTGCGGCGAACTTTGCCTTCATGCGCATCGCGGCGGCCAATCGTATCATCACCTCGTGCGCGCTCACTAATATGGCGACCGGTGCGCTGGTGTTTTTGCCGGGCGCCGATTATCCCGTTATGGCGCTGGCGCAGGTGGGCATGCTCTTTGAGCTCGCTGCCGTCTTTGGACGCGGCATTAAGCCTGAGCGCGGCTACGAGGTCGCGGGCGTGCTTGCCGGCGGTCTTGTGATCCGCGCGGTCACCCGCGCGCTCGTCAAGCAGACGCCGCATATTGGGTTTGCCGTCAAGGCGCTCACTGCTGCCGCGGGCACCTATGGCATGGGCCGTGCGCTCGTTTCGCTCTACGAGCGCGATGTCGACTACAGCCGTGCCAACGAGGTGGTCACTGCCACGTTCTCCCGCGTTCGCGATCTTGTGACCACGGTCGCGGGCGCTACCCGTCCTATGGCGTCCTACCAGGACGCATCAGATCTCGCTGCTTAGGGGTTTTCCGTTGCGCGTTGCATACCAAGACTGTTTTCATTTAATTGAGCCGTTGCTCGCCAAGGTCGAGAAGCCGAGCCGCTATATCGATCACGAGTGGGGCACGCTTTCCAAGGCCGATGCCGACTACCGTTGCTGCCTGATCTATCCGGATGTGTACGAGGTCGGTCTGCCCAACCAGGGCATCGCCATCCTCTACAACATCCTTAACCAGGCCGAGGGCATCTCCTGCGAGCGCGGCTATGTGCCGTGGCCTGATATGGGTGACGCCATGCGCGAGGCGGGCATTCCGCTGCTGTCGCTCGAGGGCGCAGCGCCGGTCGCTTCGTTTGATATCGTCGGCCTGCATGTGCCGCACGAGATGGCGGTGACGAACTTCCTCGAGGCACTCGACCTCGCTGGCATTCCGCTGTTAGCGGCCGACCGTACCGAGGACGACCCCATTATCATCGCCGGCGGCCCCTCGGTGTACAACCCCGAGCCGTACGCGGCCTTCTTCGATGCCATCCTCATCGGCGAGGGCGAGGAGTCGCTGCTCGAGACCTGCCAGCTGCATCGCCACCTGCGTGACGAAGGAGTCCCGCGCGCGCAGATTGTTGAGCAGCTTGCATCCATTGCCGGCAACTACGTGCCGTCGCTCTATGAGGTTCGTCACGACGAGCCCTGCTCGCCGCATGGCTACACCGTGCCGCGTGAGGGCAAGGATGCGCCGACCGTGGTCTACAAGCGCGTCGTCGAGGATTTCGGCGCCACGAATCCGCTGTCGCAGTCGTGCGTGCCCTATGCGCAGCTGGTCCACGACCGCCTGTCTATCGAGATCCTGCGCGGCTGCGCCCGCGGCTGTCGTTTTTGCCAGGCCGGCATGACGTATCGCCCGGTGCGCGAGCGCTCGGCCGACCAGATCGTCTCGTCGGTGATTCAGGGTCTGGAAAAGACCGGCTATGACGAGGTGTCGCTGACCTCGCTCTCCACGACTGACCACTCCTGCATTCGCGACGTGCTCGGCAGGCTCAACCGTCGCCTGGAGGATACGGGTATTCGCGTGTCTATTCCGTCACAGCGCCTGGATTCGTTTGGCGTGGATATGGCCGAGTCGGTTGCCGGCGAAAAGAAGGGCGGCCTGACGTTCGCGCCCGAGGCCGGCAGCCAGCGCATGCGCGACATCATTAACAAGAACGTGACCGAGGAGGACCTGGACCGTGCGGCCAAGGCGGCCTTCGAGGCCGGCTGGAACCGCATGAAGCTCTACTTTATGATGGGCCTTCCCGGTGAGCGCGACGAGGACATCGTAGCCATTGCCAATCTGGCCGATCACGTGCTGGAGCTCGGTCGTTCCGTGGTGCCCAAGGCTCGTCGCGGCTCGATTTCGGTATCCATCTCGGTTTCGGTCTTTATCCCCAAGGCTGCCACGCCGTTCCAGTGGTGCCCGCAGCTCGACTACGACGACGTCAAGCGTCGCCAGAAGCTGCTTATCACGAGCGTTCGCAACCGTGCCGTCCGCGTGCATTACCACGATGCCGAGACCTCGCTCATCGAGGCCGCGCTGTCCCGCGCCGGTCGTGACATGACGCCCGTCATCATCGATGCTTGGCGCTCGGGCTCTCGCTTTGACGCCTGGGTAGAGCATTTCTCGCTCGATAACTGGAAGGAGGCTGCTGCCAAAAACGGCATCGACCTCAATGAGCTCGTGCACCTGCCCTACGAGTTGGACTGGCGCCTGCCGTGGGAGCACGTGAGTCCCGGCTGCACGCGCGGCTTCCTCGAGCGCGAGTACCGTCGCTCGCTCGAGGGCGTCACGACTCCCGACTGCACCCGCACGTCGTGCACCGGCTGCGGGATCTGCCCCACGCTCCACGCCAAGAATGTATTGATGGGTGATCGCGCATGAGTGAGCGCCTGACCGACAACCCCACGCTCTTTAGACTTCGTGTTCGCTATGGCAAGCGCGATCGCCTTAAGTACCTGGGCCATCTCGAAGTGATCCATACCATTGAGCGCATCGTGCGCCGTGCGGGACTTCCCTATGCCGTCACGCAGGGCTTCTCTCCGCACATGCGCGTGGGCTTCTCTTCGGCGCTACCGGTTGGTACGTCGTCGACCTGCGAGTGGTATGACCTGTTTATGACCGAGTTCGTGGCGCTCGACGAGGCGTTTGAGCGCCTGGCTGCGGCGTCTCCGGCCGATCTGGCGCCCATCGAGGCGGCGTACATCGACGTGCGCACGCCGGCGTTGACGGCGCAGCTCACGCGCCTGTCGTATCGCATCGACTTACACCTGGATCCCGAGGCGCCCGTAAGCGCCGACGAGGTGCGTCGTGCGATCGACACGCTGCGCGCGGACCATGGCATCGACTACGCGCGCGGCAAAAAGAGCAAGCGCTTGGATTTGGATCACACACTCGTGGGCTATGAGCTCACGGCGGGGGAGCGCCCGGACCATTTGGTTCTCATGCTCGACACCCATGCCGACAACGAGGGCTCTATGCGTCCGGAAATTTTGCTTTCTGCTGCTGATGTTTTGTTGCAGGGCTTGACCCCGGGCGTGGATGCACCTATTGTTTCCACCGGTATGCAAGACCTCGTGACCATCTGCTCCTACGATGTCGAGCGTCAGAATCAAGCATGCGAGGACGACGAGGGCCGACTCGTCAGCCCCATACCTGTGCGAACTTGTGGATTTGCTCCACATACTCGTTGACGGGGGTATTTTCGCCTGCTACTATATTCGGCTGTTGCACTAACTGATGCATGAAGGGCAAGTAAACATGTACGCAATCGTTAACACGGGCGGCAAGCAGTACAAGGTCGCCACCGACGATGTCATCACCGTCGAGAAGATCGAGGGCAATGAGGGCGACAAGGTCACCCTGCCGGTTATCTTCCTCAACGATGGTAAGAAGATCGTCACCGATCCCGACAAGCTGGCCAAGGCCAAGGTTACCGCTCAGATCGTTGAGCAGTTCAAGGGCGAGAAGCAGCTGGTCTTCAAGTTCCACAAGCGTAAGCGCTATCGTCGTCTGAAGGGTCACCGTCAGCAGCTCACCAAGCTGAAGATCGTGAAGGTCCAGGCTACGTCCCGCGCCAAGAAGGCTGTCAAGGCAGAGGCCGAGGCTGTTGCCGAGGCTCCCGTCGCCGAGTAGATTACACTCGTAACGAAAGAGTAGGTATACACAATGGCACACAAAAAAGGACTCGGTTCCTCCCGTAATGGCCGTGACTCCCGCGGTCAGCGCCTTGGCACGAAGCGCTATGCCGGCCAGACGGTAACCACGGGCACGATTCTCGTCCGTCAGCACGGCACGCACATCCACCCGGGTGAGAACGTTGGCCGTGGTAAGGACGACACGCTGTTCGCGCTGGTCGACGGTACCGTTGAGTTCCACAAGGGTATCAAGCACAGGGTCAGCGTACGCCCGCTCGCGAACGCGTAATTCACCCTTCATAGAGCACATATGTGGGAGGCACTTGAGTTTTAGGATTCAAGGGTCTCCCTCTTTTTTGTAGGAGGCGATTCTGTTGTCACAGTTCACCGATATCAGCCGCATTAACGTGTGCGGCGGCGACGGCGGAGCCGGATGCATGTCGTTTAGGCGTGAGGCATTTGTCCCCAAGGGCGGCCCCGATGGCGGCGACGGCGGTCGTGGCGGCAATGTCGTCATCCAGGCCGATGCTCAGCTGTCTTCGCTGATCGATTACCGCTTTAAGCATCACTTCCGCGCCGAGCGCGGCACGCACGGGCAGGGTGCCCGTCGTAACGGTAAGAGCGGCGAGGACCTGATTCTCAAGGTCCCTATGGGTACCGTGGTGCGCGAGCTCGACCCCGAGACGCAGACCCCGATGTTCGAGATTGCCGACCTGGTGCACGATGGCGAGCGCGTTGTCGTGGCCCCTGGTGGCGCCGGCGGCTTGGGCAACACGCACTTTGTGACGTCGGTGCGCCGCGCGCCCGCGTTTGCTCAGCTGGGCGAACCGGCAGAGGAGCACTGGATTGAGCTCGAGATGAAGCTTATGGCCGATGCCGCACTCGTGGGCTTTCCCTCGGTGGGTAAGTCATCGCTCATTGCGCGCATGAGTGCCGCCCGCCCCAAGATTGCTGACTACCCGTTTACCACGCTCGTGCCGAACCTCGGCATGGTGCGTGCCGGCGAATATTCTTACGTCGTTGCCGACGTCCCCGGTCTTATCGAGGGCGCGAGCGAGGGCAAGGGCCTGGGTCACCAGTTCTTGCGCCACATTGAGCGTACGGCCCTGATCATGCATGTCGTCGACATGACGGGCGGTTTTGAGGATCGCGATCCGGTTGAGGACTATCGCATCATCAACCGCGAGCTCGAGCAGTATGGCGCCGAGCTTTCGGAGCGTCCGCAGATCGTTGTCGCCAACAAGTGCGACGCGCCGGGCACGGCCGATAAGATTGCCGACCTCAAGCGCGCAGCGCTCGACGATGGACATATGTTCTTTGCCGTGTCTGCCGTGACGGGCGCCGGTCTCAATACGTTGATGCTTGCCGTAGGTGAGCAGGTGGCCAAGCTCCGCGCCGAGCTGGCGGTCTCCGATGAACCGGTCGACCTGCGCGACGATGAGTGGGAGCGCCGCCGCCTGCAGCGTGAGAAGCGTTTCCGCATTGTCCAGGAAGAGCCCGGTGCCTTCCGCGTGGTCGGTCGTGCCATCGAGCGCATGGTCATCCAGACCGACTGGGAAAACGAGGAAGCCGTCATTTACCTGCAGCATAAGTTTGCGCGTATGGGTGTTGACGACGCGCTCGAGAAGGCCGGTTGCCGTGCGGGCGACGAGGTCCGCATTTGCCAACGCGCCTTTGACTTTGAGGGCGCCGAGGACTTCTCGGAGTACGAGGAGCTCGAGGATGCTGGCGAGGACGTTGCCGTTGAGGCCATTGACGTGGCCGATGCTGCGGATGAGGGCGTCGAGGTTGTCGATGCGGCGGATGCCGAGGACGATGCCGAGACCTCGGAGGGCGAGTAAGCCATGTCGCTGCGCGGTGGAATCGGTCTGCCCGAGCTTCCTCTAGAGGACGGGCAGGAGTTTAGGCTCGGCATTATGGGTGGCACCTTTGATCCCATCCATTACGGGCACCTGGTGACCGCTGAGCAGGCGCGTGAGTCCCTCGACTTGGATGCCGTGCTCTTTATGCCGGCGGGCACGCCTGCCTTTAAGCTTGACAAGCCGGTGACGCCTGCCGAGGACCGTTATGCCATGACGGTCCTCGCCACCGCCGCGAACCCGGCCTTTTTGGCGAGCCGGTTCGAGATCGACCGCCCGGGCGTAACCTATACGGCTGATACGCTTCATGCCCTTCGCGACTTTTACCCGCCGCAGGTAAAGCTCTACTTTATTACGGGCGCCGACGCGATTATCGATATTGTGACCTGGCATGATGCCGAACGAATCGCTGAGCTTGCTACCTTTATTGCGGCGACACGACCGGGCTTTGATATCGATACGGCGCGTGCCCGAATCAAAGAGTCGGGGCTGCCGTTCGACGTGCGCTATATTCAGATTCCGGCGCTGGCGATCAGCTCGACGAACATTCGTAAGCGAGTTGCCCGCGGCATGAGCGTGCGCTATCTTACGAGCGAGTCCGTGCTCGGCTACATTCGCAAACGCAGGCTATATGCCGATTTGGGCCAAGAAGATTTTGAGTGATGGGGGTCTACGTTGTCGGTAGAGGATCAGTTTGAGGGCGATGAGCGCGCGCTGCTCAAGCGCATTCAAGAGCTGCTCGATGTTCGCATGAAGGATAAGCGCAAGCGCTATGTGCATTCGCTGGGTGTTGCCGAGACCGCACTTCATCTGGCCGAGGTCTACGGCGTTGACCGCTTTGATGCCGCTGCTGCCGGTCTGATCCACGACTGGGACAAAGTGCTCTCCGACGACGAGCTGGTTACGCGCGCTCTGCATTACGGCATTAAGATTGCCGGCTCTCCTTCCGCCGCGACGCCGCTTTTGCATGGTCCTGTTGCCGCCTATGAGCTTCCGCAGCTTTTCCCCGAGTTGTCGCCGGCCGTTTTCCAGGCTGTCGACCGTCACACCGTGGGTGCCTGCGACATGACGCCGCTCGATACGGTGGTCTTTGTGGCCGATGCCATCGAGCCCAACCGCCACGGCGACTATGCGCATGCGCTGCGCAAGATGGTGGGGGAGTCGACGCTCGATGAGTTGTTCTTCTCCTGTTTTGCGCAGGGTTTGGTCTATGTGATCCAGTCTGGGCGCTATCTTTATCCCACAGCTATTACGATTTACAACCATTACGCCCAGCTGCGCTAGCTCGGGTGTGTCTAGAAAGAGGTATTCCATGGCCGACGAGACCATGACCGACGAGCAGATTCTTGAAGGTGTGGAGCACAAGAGCTTCGTCGCCACGTCCGACCGCACTGCCGCCTCGCTGTCCGCGAGCGGTGTCGCCGCCGAGGATGTCGCCCGCGCCGCCGCGCAGGCCGCCTACGACAAGAAGGGCGAGGACGTTCAGGTGCTCGACCTGACCGAGCTTTCCGACGTATGCGACTACTTTGTGCTTGCCACCGGTACCAACAACCGCCAGGTCGATTCTATCGTCGGCGAGATCGAGGAGAAGGTCGCCGAGGCTTGCGGCGAGCATCCGTTCTCCATCGAGGGCCGCGAGCAGAAGACCTGGATGCTCATGGACTACGGTTCGGTCGTCGTCCACGTCTTCACTCCCGAAGCCCGCGACTTCTACCGCCTAGAAAAGCTCTGGGGCGACGCCCCCCAGCTCCCCCTCAACCTCCTCTAGTAGCTCATTTGAGACGGGGTTAGCTACCCTCACGCATATCGCCGGGCAGGTGCGGTTTTCCGCACCTGCCCGGCTTTCTTTTTGCCCAAAGGCGGTTAATCGTTGAAGCGGGATTGGCGGCCGAAGGATAGGGCGGTGTCGCCGAATTTGTCTCGGACGGCGTCGATGGCGACGGAGAGGTCGCGGCGGTCGCTGGATTGGGCTCCGCGGTCATCGATCTCGCAGAACAGGTCGGTCTGGATGCCGCCTTGGTGGTCGAAGTCGCTCATGCCGATGCCCGCTAAGCGAACATGCATGCCTTCCTGCCAGATGTTGTCGAGCAGTTCGAGCGCAACCGCCACAAAGATGTTCTCATCGTCGGTCGGATGAGGCAGCCGGCGCTGTGCCGTACGCCCGCTGCCATACGAATACTTAAGCTTGAGCGTTACCGTGCCGCCCGTCAGTCCCTGACGGCGTAGACGGCGTCCAACCGACTCACCCAGCAGCGCAATCGCCGCTTCGATGTCCCCACGCTCAGTTAAATCTTTTGCAAAGGTGCGCTCATTGCTTACCGACTTGACCTCACGCTCTTCATCGAGACTCGTGACTTCGGAGAATTCGAGTCCCAGCGCACGCTGGCGCATGCGTTCGCCGTTGACGCCAAAAATTGCAGCTAGCGTGGATTCCGGCGCGCGTGACAGCTCGCCGAGCGTGTAGATGCGCATACGGCGCAGTCGCTCCTCGGCCGAGCGCCCGATGCCGCTCATGGCAGATACCGGCAGCGCGGCCAAAAAGCGCTGCTCGGTTCCGGGGCGCACAATCGTCAATCCAAACGGCTTGTCACGCTCGCTTGCGATCTTTGCGACCGTCTTGTTGCAGCCCACACCAATGGAGCACGTCACTCCCAGCGCTGCCACGCGGTCGCTTATACGTCGTGCTACCAGTAGCGGGTCTTCGGGCGCAAAGCGACCCGGTGTGATATCGATAAAGGCTTCGTCGATGGATACGCGCTCAACGCGCGGCGTCTCCTCGGCAAGAATCGCCATGACCTGCGCGCTCACCTCGCGGTAGCGATCAAAGTGCCCGTGCGTCCAAATGGCCTGCGGGCACAGGCGCCGCGCCTCGGCCGAGGCCATGGCAGAATGCACGCCAAAGCGACGTGCCTCGTACGAACACGTGGACACGACGCCGCGTGACTCGGCGTCTCCGCCCACGATGAGCGGCTTTCCGCGCCATTCGGGATGATCGAGCATCTCCACGCTCGCAAAAAACGCATCGAGGTCCATGAGGCCCACCGCCGGACCCGTCCAGGGAGGCGGCGTGACGCCCATGGCATCCTCATAACCGTATGTATGTTCGCGTCTTTCCATGTCATGAGTATACCGCGCAGCTCATGTGGGGTGCGTGTATGTGCTTGCAAATCCCGAATTCTTGTCTAAGATATGGATTTGCCCTCGACTACACCGAAGAAGTTGGTCTCACGGACTTCACCTGCCCGCGTCGATGGCGTATTATGTTCAACTGTTTGTTTGTAGTTGCAGCCTAAAGCTGCTTGGTTGGAGGAGTTTCCTTTGGCAGTCAAGATTCGCCTTGCTCGTCACGGCGCTAAGAAGCGTCCGTACTACCGTGTCGTCGTCGCCGATTCCCGCGCCCCGCGTGACGGTCGTATCATCGAGGAGGTTGGCCGCTACAACCCGATGACCGCCCCCAAGACCATCAACCTCGACCTCGAGAAGATCGCTGACTGGCAGTCCAAGGGCGCTCAGCTCACCGACGCCGTCGCCGCTCTGGTCAAGGCCGCCAACGAGGGCGAGAAGACCGAGACCGTCGTCAAGAAGTCCAAGAAGCAGCTCGCCAAAGAGGCCGAGGCCGCTAAGGCTGCCGCTGAGGCCGCTGAGGGCGCCGAGGAGTAAATCGTGCCTGAGGTTGACGCTGCACAGCTCGAGGGTGAGGCAATGCTCTCAGATCGCATCGCCGATCTCGTCGAATATCTCGTTGTTCAGATCGTCGACGACCCGGATTCCGTGAGCCTTGAGGTCATCGATGGTGACGACGCCTCTACGATTGAGGTTTCGGTCGCCGAGGATGACGTCGCTAAGGTCATCGGCCGTCGTGGCCGTACCATCAAGGCCATTCGCACGCTCGCCCGTGCGCTGGCCGCTCGCCTCGACACTGCTGTCGAGGTAGAGGTTCTGGGCTAGGACCTTGAGGTCCCAGTACAAAAACATCGCCCGTGTGGTCAAGCCGCACGGAAGGAAGGGGGAGGTCCTCGCGCAGCCGCTGCGGGGGCTTCCTTCTGTATTAGAGCCGGGTATGCGCGTCGCCCTGACGCCGCCGGCGCTCAAGCGCGACCGCTTTTGCACGGTCGTGTCCGTCACCGATACGGGCGATGGCGATCTGGTCTCGTTTGAGGGCATTGACGACTTGACGGCCGCCGAGGGCATCACGGGATGCTATGTGCTGGCAAATCGTGACGATTTTGAGCTCGATTCACTCGACGCTGCCTATACCGACCTGATGGGTCGCGAGGTGGTCGACGAGCGCTTCGGTTCGCTCGGCACGATTGTCGAGATCATGTCGACGCCCGCCAACGATGTTTGGGTTGTCGAGGGCGATCGGTACGGCGAGGTGCTGATTCCCGTGATCGAGCAGGTTGTACTCGATCTTCCCGACACAGGAACAATTTCCGTCCACGTTATGGACGGCCTGATCGATATGGACAAGTAGGGAGGACAACATGCTGATCGAGACCCTTTCGGTCTTTCCCGAGATGTTTGAGCCCGTCATGTCCACATCGATTTTGGGCCGCGCCCGCAAGGCCGGCCTTTTTGATTTTAAGGCGTATAACCTGCGCGACTGGACGCACGACCGCCATCGTACCGTCGATGACGAGCCGTATGGCGGCGGGCAGGGCATGCTCATGAAGGTCGAGCCCATTGCCGAGGCAATCGAGGCCATCAGCTCCGAGGGTCCCAAGCCCACCGTGGTGTTCTTCACCCCCTGCGGCGAGCCCTTTACGCAGCATGTGGCCGAGCGCCTGCTCAAAAGCGAGCGCTTGCTGTTTGTGTGCAGCCGTTACGAGGGTGTCGACGAGCGTGCCTATGCGTATGCCGACGAGCGCCTGTCGATCGGCGATTACGTGCTCACGGGCGGCGAGCTTCCCGCTATGGTCGTTGCCGATGCTGTCGTACGCCTGATTCCCGGCGCCCTTGGTGACGAGATGAGCAACGTCGACGAGTCGTTCTCGACCGCCGAGGACGGAGGCCTGCTCGAGTATGCGCAGTACACTCGCCCTGCTGAATTCAACGGCGAGGGCGTGCCGCCGGTGCTCGTGAGCGGTGACCATGCCAAGGTCGATGCCTGGCGCCGTAAGAATGCCATCGAGCGCACCTGCCGCTGGCGTCCCGACCTGATCGAGACGGCACGGCTTACGCCCCAGGAGCGCGCATACGCGCAGGAGATTCTGGACGCTTCGTATTCGCAGAGCGAGGAGTGAGAATGGTTCCATCGCAGCATTCTGCCCTGAGGGGCGCCTTTGAGTGGACCGTAATCGTTGCGATCGCACTGGTCGCCACCTTCGTGATTCGCTCGTTTGTGATCGAGCCCTTTGTGGTGCCCACCGGCTCCATGGAGTCCACGATCGAGATCGGCGATCAGATTCTGGCGCAGAAGGTGACGCTCGAACTCGGACAGCCCGTCAAACAGGGCGATATCGTGGTGTTTCACAACCCCGACGGCACCTCTGAGCACGATGTTCTTGTCAAGCGCGTCATCGCCACGGCCGGCCAGACGGTCGACCTGCAGGACGGCAAGGTGGTCGTTGACGGCCAGGCGCTCGATGAGGACTATACGACCGGCATGAGCTGGCCGCTTTCCGTCCAGGCGCCCGCTGCCCAGGTGGGCTATCCCTACACCGTCCCTGACGACTGTGTGTGGGTGATGGGCGACAACCGCGAGAACTCTGCTGACTCACGCTACTTTGGCCCGGTCGACCGCTCCGAATTGATCGCCGTGGCGCTTGTGCGCTACTGGCCGCTCAACCGTATCGGCGCTATCGACTAAAAACCGCTATAGTACAGTACCTAACCGTGTAATCGTTTCGACGAGGGGATATTAGAGGCATGAACGCTTCATCGCTTTCCTTCCAAGACATCATCCTGCGCCTCCAGCAGTACTGGGGCGAGCAGGGCTGCGTCATTATGCAGCCCTATGACTCCGAGGTCGGTGCCGGTACCTTCCATACCGCGACCACGCTGCGCTCGCTCGGTCCCGCCGAGTGGCGCACCTGCTATGCGCAGCCCTGCCGCCGTCCCGCCGACGGCCGCTACGGCGAGAACCCCAACCGCATGCAGCACTACTATCAGTTCCAGGTGCTCATCAAGCCCTCGCCGGTCAACGCCCAGGAGCTCTACCTGGGGTCTCTTGCCGCTATCGGTCTGGACCCCAACGACCATGACGTCCGTTTTGTCGAGGACGACTGGGAGAGCCCGACCCTGGGCGCCTGGGGCCTTGGCTGGGAGGTCTGGCTCAACGGCATGGAGGTCACGCAGTTTACGTACTTCCAGCAGGTGGGCGGCATCGAGGTCGATCCCGTGCCCGTCGAGATCACCTATGGCCTGGAGCGTATCGCCATGTACGCCCAGGGCGTCAACTCGGTCTATGACCTGGTGTGGAGCTACCTGCCCGACGGCACGCCCATGACCTACGGCGACGTGTTCCTGGAGAACGAGCGCGAGTTTAGTGCTTACAATTTTGAGGTCGCCAACGTCGAGATGATGCGTCAGAAGTTTGACGACTACGAGGCCGAGTGCCACTCCTGCCTGGAGCGCAAGCTGCCGCTGCCGGCATATGACTGCGTCATGAAGTGCAGCCACGCTTTCAACCTGCTCGATGCTCGCGGCGCCCTGTCCGCGGTCGAGCGTGCCAACTACATCCTGCGCGTCCGCGCCGTCGCCAAGGCGTGCTGCGAGGCCTACATGGCCGAGGTCGCCGGAGTCAACGAGAATGCCGATCAGGAAGGCGAGGTGGCGTAAGCCATGGCAGACGCTAAGGATTTCCTGTTTGAGATCGGTACGGAGGAGATGCCCTCCGCGCCGCTGAACAATGCCGTCAAGCAGCTTGGCACCATGATCGCCAAGGGTCTCGACGAGGCCGGTCTGGCCCACGGCGAGGTCCGTGTGATCTCGAGCCCGCGCCGCCTGGCTGCGCTCGTTGCCGACGTCGCCACCGCGACCGATGAGGTTCACGAGGTCAAGCGCGGCCCCGCGGCCAACATCGCCTTCGATGCCGACGGTAACGCCACCAAGGCCGCCCAGGGCTTCGCACGCAAGTGCGGTGTGGCTGCCGAGGATCTGGTCCGTCGCGAGGACACCGACGGCCGTGAGTACGTCTTTGCTGAGAAGAACATTCCCTCCGCACCGGCTACGCCGATTCTGACCGCTCTGTGCGAGAAGACCATCGCCGGCCTGCAGTGGCCCAACTACCGCTCTCAGCGCTGGGGCCACGAGCACGCCACGTTCGTGCGTCCGGTCCGCTGGATCTGCTGCCTTTTGGGTGAGGACGTCGTGCCCGTTTCGTTTGCCGACGTGACGAGCGGCAACACCACGCGCGGCCATCGCGTCCTGGGCCCCGGTGATCATGTGGTCGCTAGCCCTGCCGTCTACGAGCAGGTGCTCGAGGATGCCGGCGTGCTTTCTGCCGAGCGTCGTCGTGAGGCCATCCTCGCCGGTATCGCCGAGGTCGAGGCTGCCCGTCCCGGCTGCCATGTCGATACGCCCAAGAAGGTCTTTGAGGAGGTCATCAACCTCTGCGAGTGGCCGACGGTGCTCGTCGGTACCTTCGACGAGGAGTTCCTCAAGGTCCCGCACGAGATCATCTGCGAGTCCATGCTCACCAACCAGCGCTACTTCCCGATCTATGACGGCGAGGGCAAGCTGACGCGTGAGTTCGTGATTGTCTCCAACAGCAAGCCCGAGAACGCCGAGCGCGTGATCGACGGCAACGAGCGCGTCGTGCGCGCCCGTCTGGACGACGCTAAGTTCTTCTACGAGGAGGACCTGAAGATCTCCCTCGACGAGTTCCGTGAGCGCCTGGCCAAGGTCGCCTTCCAGGAGAAGCTCGGTAGCGTGCTCGCCAAGTCCGAGCGTATTGAGCAGCTTGCGCTCGCTATTGCCCGCGAGGCTCACCTGGGCGCCCACCTGGCCGCCGATGCCGGCCGCGCCGCTCACCTGTGCAAGGCCGACCTGGTGTCCAACGCTGTCGTCGAGTTCACGAGCCAGCAGGGCGTGATGGGCGGTTACTACGCCTGCGCGATGGGGGAGAACGACGAGGTCGCTCATGCTATTCGCGATCACTATCGTCCCCGCTTTGCCGGTGACGAGCTGCCCGAGGGCACCGCTGGCTGCATCGTGGCCTGCGCCGACAAGCTCGATACCATCGCCGGTATCTTTGCCATCGGCGAGCCCCCGACCGGCTCCTCCGACCCCTACGCGCTGCGTCGTGCCGCTATCGGCATCATCAACATCCTGCGCGACCGTCTGCCGATCGACCCCACGTCACTCATCGACTTTGCGCTCGAGCTCTATAGCGAGCAGGGCATTGAGTTCGACGCCGCCGAGGTCGCCCAGCAGGTTCGCGACTTCTTCCACGGCCGTTTGGTGAGCATGGCCCGCGACGAGAAGATCCCGGCCGATACCGTTGCCGCCGTCTCCGCGGTGCACATCATTGCCCCGTCCGTCTTCTTCGCCCGCTGCGCCGCCCTCGACGAGGCCCGCAAGAACGACGCCGAGACCTTCGACAACCTGGCGACCGCTTACGCCCGCGCGGCGCATATCTCCAAGCCCGAGCTGGGCGCGGAGTACGACCGCGCCCTGATGGGCGAGGTCGAGCTTGCGCTTGCCGACGCCTCCGAGGCTGCCCAGACCGCCGTCGATGCCGCCCTTGCTACCGAGGATTACCCGGCCGCATTTGCCGCCCTTGCCGCCCTGCGTGCCCCCATCGACCGTTTCTTTGACGAGGTTATGGTCATGGACAAGGACGAGCAGCTTCGCGAT
>URIJ01000030.1 GCA_900547835.1 uncultured Collinsella sp. | reverse complement strand
ATAGGCAAACGCCAAGCGATAGAACAGATAACCGATTGCGGAACGGTCGCTGGCAATGCGCAGGCCGTGGCGCGCCACCTCGATAATCTCGTCAAAGCGTTCCAGGCGCGCCAACACGTTGATGAGCGCAAAGTGCGATTGCATGGACGAGCGAGCCAGATCGTAAAGACGACGCACCTCGGGCAATGCCCGTTCAAAATCCTCCTGATCGGCGTAATAACTGCAGATCTCGTGCTGAGCAAAGTAGAGCGCGTCGGGAGCGCGCAGGATGCGCACCGAGCGATCTTCCTCCATTACCGGCAGCACCATACGCACCAGCTGGTTGTCGCAAAACTGCGTCTGAACCGGACCCGTTGCCAAAAGCTCGGCGACGGCGCACTTTGCCTCCAGCTCCTCAACAAGACGGGAGAAGCCCTCAAACGCACTTGCATGGTCAACTTTTACCTGCTCGCGCAACTCAACGACGCGCGCCACATACGGGTCATCGTCCTCCTCCATGACCTCTAGCTCATCAGCCGTATCGGCAAGCAGCAGGTCGCGCAACGCCGGCGGCAGCGAACGGTGGTCGTCACGCGGGCGAGCGTGAACCTCCGCAGGCTCAATCGCATCCGGTGCGTCCGACTCATATGCCTCAAGCATGCGCTTGCACGGCATATCGTCCATGTCCATGCTCTCAAGATCCTTGGCGACAGGCACGCAATTGGCCAGATAGGCCGCACGCCCAAAGGAATATGTTGCAATGACGCGCTCGCCCCGCTCGCCGTCGGGAGCCGCAATCTGAACATAGCAGCGCGAAATGCAGGCACCTGCGGCAAAACACGCCGCCGCAAGCGTAAGCGCCACGCGCGCGTCGTGCTCCGCGGCCCAAGTCGCGCGCATGTCCACGTCTAGCTCGCGCCAGACGTCATCCTGAGCGTCGTATTCACGTTGCGGCATGGCATCCACGACAGAGCGCCCAAACCGAACGAGCATAATCCCCTCGGCAACGTTTGCCCGATAGGTATAGTCGAGCCGTGTGACCACGTTGAGCGCCTCAACGATTCGCGCAAAACGGGTGCGCACGTCCCACTCGCCGCCCGGCTGGCAAGCCACCGTACCCGGTTTGCCCCACGGGTTATCGCTCGAGGCCGTATCGAGCAGTCGGGGAACATCGTTGGTCGTCTTGGCGATATGCCACGAATCAAAGAGCGCGCAGCCCTCAAGGCTCGGCGAGGATGCCGCAGGGGCCAATCCAGCCCCGATGCGCTCAAGGATGCCGGAGAGGCGGTTGAGACGGCACTCGATGGCAAGCAGCATGTCAATCTCGTCCTGGTCCAACAGGCTACGATCAAAATTGAGATAGAACAACTTTGACCGGTCGATGCGCGCTAGGCTCATTTCTGACTTGGCGGCAATGGTGCGCAGACGGGGCAAGTCGACCTCGCTCATAAGGGCGGCGGCATAGCGCTCGATACCGCTCGGATTCTCGGCATGGTCAACGCGGTAAAGCAGCGTCTCGATAGCATCGGGGAGCGGTGCCGTGTTAAAGCCCAAAAACACCTCGACCGGCTCGGGCAACTTTACGAGCTTGATCTTGTCGACAACGTTTTGCATGTCCGCATCGAGACCGTCGACGCCCGCCGTGTTCACAATAGCGCTTTCGGAGTTGGCAAATATCACGTAGCGCAAGAACATCGAGGCCATGAACTCACCGTAAGGAAGGGCGCGGGTCGAATTCCATGTCTCGAGGTCGGACTGCTCGCGCATGGGGCCTTCGGGAGAGCCGGCAGTTCGCGCACACGCGCGCATTGCTCCGTTGGCCTCCCTCACCATAATCTCGCCAATACTGGAATCGGACTCGTGAAGGACCAGCTCCATGTCGGGGTCCTCGGGCAACGGTGCTTCCCGAACAGGGCGGTCAACCTTATAAACCTTGCCCGACACGCTCACGTAGCCCAAGAGCGATATGTGGCTTTTGCCGACGAATTCGACGACATAGCATGACTCTTTGGGGTCCTCGCCAAAGACTTTCCAGACAACACCATACGAGCGCCCCGCAGGCTGCTCGGGCATCGATGGAAAACGCTTTTTGGGATCGAAAAACCTGAGCTTGTATGTCGGACGCTCTGCCACGAAATATCACCCTGATCGGTCGTCTAGAGAAGGAGCGGTCGCGGATAGGCCGCGATACCTACTCGGAATCTTACACGAGTCGATAAGAAATCGTCCGCTTCACGCCCGCGCCTCGACCGAGGTTCGAATCCATGCAGTGCTTACGTAAAAGAAAAGCCCCCGTTGCCGGGAGCTTTAATCTCAAATGGTGCGGCGTATAGGATTCGAACCTATGACGTTCTGATTCGTAGTCAGACCCTCTATCCAGCTGAGGTAACGCCGCAGCGCAAGACATATAAAACCACTTTAGTTAGTTGGAGTCAAGCACAATCTCAAACTTTTTTCGAGAATATGCTCCTCACGCAGCTCCGCATGCGCCAACATCCCCAATGCGATCAATCGGTTTTTCAACCACATCGAACCCGGCACCGAGTTCCCTCAAAAGCGAACGCACCCGCTGGGCGCAGTCATAATCGGCAAACGAGATGCTCAGCATGCGCGCTACCTGGTTAGAAGTCCCAACTCCATAGAACTGCTCAAGCGCCACAAGCCCCTCGTGCGTCACAAAGGTCTCAACTACATGCAGCGACTCCTCAAAGCACCATTGGGTTAACGGACCCTCGCTCGTCTGCCGCACCACCAAACCACCCATACCCGATGGCTCACACGTAACTAGTAGGTGCTCCCCACCTTCATCGCTCTCAAACAAAACTACCCGTTCATCAAACAGCTCCATCGCATCCCCTTCCTCTCGCTTCAATTTAACAAAAGCATAGCAGGTAGATGGCTGTATACAGAACGTTTGTTCGTGTGTTTTCTATTGAGCTGTCCGCACGATATGGTAAGGCTTTGCGCACAAAAAGGGCGCCCCAAAAAGGAGCGCCCTCGCAAATCGCCTATGCAGCTAGCTTACGCGACCGGCTCGATCTTCTCGAGACCACCCATGTAAGGACGCAGAACCTCGGGGATCGTGATGGTGCCGTCGGCGTTCTGGTAGTTCTCCAGAATGGCGGCCATGGTGCGGCCGGCCGGCAGGCCGGAACCATTGAGGGTGTGCAGGTAGCGCGAACCCTTGAAGTTCTCGGGGTCGCGATACTTGATGTTGGCGCGACGGGCCTGGAAGTCGCCGCAGTTGGAGCAGGAGCTGATCTCCTTGTAGGCGTTGTAGCTCGGCAGCCAGACCTCGATGTCGTAGGTCTGACGGGCAGAGAAGCCCAGGTCGCCGGTGCACAGGCTAATCACGCGATACGGAAGGCCCAGCTGCTGAAGCAGGAACTCGGCCTCGGCGGTCATGCTCTCAAGCTCCTCGTCGGACTCCTCCGGCTTGGCAAACTTGACCATCTCGACCTTGTCGAACTCGTGCTGACGGATGATGCCGCGGGTGTCGCGACCGGCGGAACCGGCCTCCTCACGGAAGCAGGGGGTGAAGGCGGTGTAGCGGCGCGGCAGGGTGTCGGCGTCGAGAACCTCACCGGCGTGCAGGTTGGTAAGCACGACCTCGGCGGTGGGAATCAGGAAGTTATCACCCGAGACGTGATAGGCGTCGTCCTCGAACTTGGGCAGCTGACCCGTGCCAAACATGGTCTGACGCTTGACGACGATGGGCGGCCACCACTCCTTGAAGCCACGGCTCGTGTGCGTGTCCAGGAAGAAGTTGATAAGGGCGCGCTCCAAGCGGGCGCCGGCGCCACCGAGAACAGTGAAGCGGCTGCCGGAGAGCTTGTTGCCGCGCTCGAAGTCGAGGATGTCCAGATCGGTGCCCAGATCCCAGTGCGGCTTAAAGTCGAAGTCGAACTCGCGCGGGGTGCCCCAGCGGCGACGCTCGATGTTCTCGTCCTCGTCCTTACCGTACGGGGTAGCCTCGCACGGAATGTTGGGCAGGTGAGACATGAAGTCGTACTGCTCCTGCTCAAGAGCGGTACGGCGCTCGGCCAGACCGTCGATCTTCTCGTTGACGGCGCGCACGGCCTCCTTGGCGGCCTCGGCCTCGTCCTTCTTGCCCTCCTTCATCAGGGCGCCAATCTTTTTGGACTCGGCGTTACGCGTGGCCTGGAGCTCCTCGACCTCGGTGATGACGGCACGACGCTCGTCGTCGAGCTCAAAGAACTTCTCGCGATCCCAAGACGTCTGGCGGTTAGCCATGGCGACATCGATGGCATCGGGGTTCTCGCGAACAAACTTGATATCAAGCATTAGATCCTCCGGCGATATACATTCCATTTAGGTTGCAACCTTGTACATGTATGGGCAAGTATATACTTATGAGCGTTTACGACCCAACTCAACTACGCAAGAAGGCACCCAATGGACGCAGTTTTTTCCTTTTTGTTTGGCACCCGCACCGGTTTTGCCATCCTTTTCGCCGGCGGCATCCTGCTGTTTGCGATTCTTGCCTTTGTAATGGAGAAGCGTACCCATAAGATGTACGTCGACCGCGGACCCAAGTCCGAGGATGAGGAAGACAGCTTCTGGGACTAACCTGCCAAAAAGGGACAGGTTTATTTTGGTCGGTTTTATCTGGGCAAACGCAAGCGCCCCGCAACTGGAATTGAGCCAGTTGCGGGGCGCTTTTCACTAAAAGGACAAAACCGCAGGAAAAACCTGCCAAAATAAACCTGTCCCTAAATGGCAGGTTTTACTGGAGAGTTGCGTCGATTGCCTTGACCAGGGCGCTGCGCATGCCGGCGTCCTCGAGCGCAACGACGCCCTTGATGGTGGCACCACCGGGCGAGCATACGGCATCCTTCATCGCCGCAGGATGCTGGCCAGTTGCAAGCTGCAGCTTTGCCGTACCCAGCACCATCTGGCTCACAATGCGATAGGCATCGGCACGCGGGATACCGTGCTTGACCGCCGCATCGCCCAGGGCCTCGATTGCCATAGCGACAAATGCCGGAGCGCAACCACCCACCGTGCCGCCCACAAACAGCAGGCTCGTATCGAGCTCGACCACCGCACCGAGCTTGCCAAGCAGATCAAGCACCACTGCGCTCTGCTCATCACTAAGCGTGGAAGCCTTCTCGCAAGCGATGACGCCCTCGTCCACCGAAACCGGTGTGTTGGGCACCGTCGAGATATGCGCAACGCCCGGCAGGACCTGCTCCCACTTGGCACTGTCCCAGGTCCAGGCAACCGACAGAACGACCTTTTTGGCAAGAGCATCCTTGAGCGGGGCGAATACCTTCTCGATCATGTACGGTTTGACCGCAGCGACCACGATATCGGATGCGGCGACGACCTCGGCGGCATCGTGGCAGGCGACCATGCCGCGCGCCTCGCAGCGCTCAACCAGTGCGTCGTAGCGACCCGCACAGGCGCACATGTCGCTCGCAGCTACACCGGCAGCGATCCAGCCATCGGCCATAGCGCTCGCCATATTGCCAAAACCGACAAATCCAATCTTCATATCGCATAGTCCTTTCAGACACATTCCTCAAAACGAAAGGTATTGTCCCACGCCATTGTTTCGTATTGCCGACCTATTTGTGATACGGCTCGCCACGGCTGATCTTGCAGGCACGGTAAATCTGCTCTAGCAGCACCACACGCGCCAGGTTATGCGGCAAGGTAATGTGTCCAAAGCTGAGCATCTCGTCGGCGCGGGCGCGCACCTCATCACTCACGCCGTCCGAACCGCCGATTACAAAGGCAATGTCGCTGCTGCCTCGCAGCATAAGATCGTCGAGCCGCGCCGAGAGCTCCTCACTCGAACGCTCCTTGCCCTCGATAGCCAGCAGGATCACATGCGCTCGAGACGGCAGGGCAGCAAGAATCGCCGCCCCCTCCTTGTCACGTGCGGTATCCACACCGCCCGCCTTGGCCGGGTCGATATCGGCCACCTCGCGGATATCGACCTTGGCATAGGCACCCAGGCGCTTGGTGTACTCAGCGCACGCGTCCTTCCAAAAGCGCTCCTTGAGCTTACCGACGCAAACGACGGTGTATTTCACGCGCGTCTACTCCTTCGAATCGTTTTGAACTTTGCTGGCTGTCAGCATCTGCTCGAACATCGAGGCCGACTGCGAGAAATCGCTCGGCAGCACGACCGTCGAGGTTTTACCCGTGCGAGCGAACTCCGTCATCATCTCGGACCACTGCGTAAACATGAACAGCTGGTTGGCCTCATCGTTGCCGACGCCCGTCTCCTGGATGATCTCGAGCGAATCTTTGATACCCAGCGCGATGGCCTTGCGCTGGTTGGCGATGCCCTCGCCCGCCTTTTCCATTGCCTCGGCCTCGGCGGTCGCCTCGGTGACGCGCTTGATGCGGTCGGCCTCGGCGAGCTCCTGTGCCGCAGCGCGCTTGCGCTGGGCAGCGTTGATGTCGTTCATGGAGTTCTCGACCTCGGTCGGCAGCGCGATTTTGGTGATGAGTGTCGACACGAGGGTGAAGCCGTAGGCAGCCATCTGCTCGGACACGGTGGCATTAACGTCCTTGGCGATGTCATCCTTCTTGGCAAAGACCTCATCGAGTGTGTAGACGGGAATCGAAGAGCGCAGAGCGTCGGTGATGAAGTCACGCATCTGGTCGACGGGCTCCTGCAGCATATAGTAGCTCTTGTAGATGCCCGAATCTGCCGGGCCGGCGCCCATGTCATAGCTCACGTGGTACTGAGCAGAGACCTCAAGGCCGATGGTCACGTTGTCCTGGGTCTTAACGTCGATGCCAAAACCGTTTTTCATGGTGCGCAGACTCACCGTGGCGGCCTTGCGGTCGATCACGGGCACCTTCATGTGGAAGCCCGCGTTGACGATGCGGTTGAACTTGCCCAGACGTTCGATGATCACGGCATGCTGTTGTTCAACGACATAGCAGGCGTTGGGAAGCAGCAGCAACAGAATGATAATAGGGATCAAAAGACTGGTAAGGGCGGCGATGATACCGGAAAACAGCATGGCTTCTCCTCTATTGGGCATACATTGGCACTAGGATACCCGTCCTGGACGGCCCCAAAGGCCCGATGGCAGGGCCAGTGGGCAAAAAAGACCAAATATGAGTACTGTCACTATTTTAGTAGCAGCCTATTTAGCAAAATAGCACCCTGTCGAACCCGAGATCCTTCCAAATTGAGCCGCTTTGTCTCAAAGCCGAATCAAATTAACGTACAGCTGTTGCGTAATTATCACAAAATAGACCTCTAGAAATGTTGCCGCCTTTGTGACAGTACTCATATTTGCCGTTTTTTGCCCACTGGGGTTTCGGGCATACGAAATATCGGCATTGGATCCGTAAAAACAGCCTGCCGGCGGACTCGCCAGCTCGCTAAAAACGCTCCGCGTATTCTTTACGCTCGCTCTTTCGCGGGTCCAAGTCCCCGCGATGGGCCCATAACAAAAAAGCTCCCATTGCTGGGAGCTCTTTCATTTAATGGTGCGGGCGAAAGGACTTGAACCTTCATGGGGTTGCCCCCATACGGACCTGAACCGTACGCGTCTGCCAATTCCGCCACGCCCGCGAATTGGCGCCTGATTTCTCAAAGCAACATGTTATATTACGCCACTTATCCGGGGTGTGCAAGCCCTAATTTCAACTTTTTCGCCAAAGCGAAAAGGACAAGCACCTGCCTGCCTACCTGCCGAGCGCAAACAGCACCCAGACGCGACGCGGCGAACTTCTCTTGCCGCCACCCGAAAGCAGAAGAAAGGCTGGCTGCCGGAAAATCCAGCAACCAGCCTAAGCGAAAGCCGTTCATCGGATTGCGGCACGCGCGCAATCAAAGCGCAGTTCAGGCAAAGATCTTTGCCGCGAGCGCCACCGCATCGGGTCACCGCCTACGAGGTGTGCGTCGCAGCCTCTTCGAGCTGCTTGCCTTCCTTGTACGACACCCAGCCGTCAGGCATCGAGTCAAGCGCCTCGCTATGGCACTGCGTGCAGTAGAACACCGATGCACGATGCGACTTGTGGCAATCGCCGCAATCGACTTCCTCGTGCTGCCAACGATGCGGGTTGAACTCCATGTCCGCAGTCTTTTCCGTCAGCTCGTCTCGCGTCAGGTTATGGCACGACTCATTCAAGCAGAACTCGTCGCCCGTGCCGCGGCCATGACCCGAATTCACCATCAAGTCCTCGGTGTCCGTCTCAGCCAACGGATAGTAGTAGTCGCCCGTGATGCTCAAACCGACCTCGGAGAGCTGCTGGCTCGGCGTCGGCACGTGGCACGACAGGCAGTTTTCGCCCGCAGCCGCATGCGTCACCGACAGCATCGCGTCCGTCGTGGCCACTTCGTTGCCCCACTTGTCAACGCCCGGCGCACCAGCCGGCTGCTCGAACGTGGCAACGTAGGAATCCATCGACGTGTGGCACATGGCGCTGCAGAAGCTCGGCTGCTCGTGCCACACCCAAAAACCAGCACCGGCAACGGCCACAACGGTCACAGCCACGCCGACGACAATGCCGATCTTGCTCTTTGCACGCTTCGCCTTCGGCTGTTTTGCCTGGCCGGCGTTTTGTTCAAGTTCGCTCTTGCTCATGTTTCGTTCCCTTCTTCGTCGCGCCCGGCTACAGAAGCTCGTGTGCCTGGTTCGCGGCCGTACGTCCGCCGTTGATGCACTCGGCGCTTGCCGAGCCCGGCACGTCGATCGGGTATACATCGCGGTACAGCATCATGGAGTCCAAACCGATAACGAACACGTTCTCCAAACGCCCGCCGTCATTGAGCACGGGGCGGAACGTGCGATCGATGGTCACGCCGCCGAGAGGGCCCTCCATGACCTCGTGGATGCGCGCAAGGTAGAACGGTGCGGTCTTGATGGGCTTGAGGAACTTCGCATCTTTGCCGAACACGTCGTCGCGGCCGGCTTCGCACATGGCGTTGTACTCGTCGACGGCCTTCTTCAGCGCCTGGACTTCGATGCCCGCCTGTTCGGCAAGCTCCTCGATGGAGTTAGCCTGGAACGCGTCATCCTTGCCATCGACGATCTCTTTCCATTCGGCGGCGATGTCCACGCCCCACTCTTCGGCAAGCTCGGCGTTTTCCTGCAGCTGCGCGTCGAACACTTCCTGATCGAAGATGCTCAGGCAGGTGCAGTGCGGCTGCGCGTGCATCGGCGTGGATTGGGTGATGATGTTGCCGACGCGGTACATGCAGCCTTCGTCGACGAAGCGCTCGCAGTCTTCGTTGACCCACAAGAACGGGCCGCCGAAGCACATCGCGGACCAGAACGGGCCGAATGCCGCGATTTTGCTGTGGCCGATACGGTTGTACTTGAGGTAACACACACCGGTATATTCGCGAGCACCTGCGGCCAGCACCATGTTGATGCCGTCGCCGTAATGGCCCGGCGTGCCGATGCGCTCGAGCGTATCCAAATCGAAGCCGTACTTCTTCAGGCGCTCATCGTCGTTGGCGAAACCGCCCGTTGCGACGATAACGGCTTTTGCCTGGTATTTCACCAGGTCACCGAAAGCGTCCAGCGCATACACACCGTCCACGGAGCCGTCGTCGGCATAGCTGAACTCAAGCGCGCGGGTGTTAAGGTCGATGCTGGCGCCAAGCTTGCGCAGGTGTTTTTCCATCGGCTGGATATAACCAACGTAAGCCGCACCGTCCTTCCACCAATGGAAGGTGTCAACCGCGCCTTCGACAACGCCCATGGGATAATTGTCGATCAGCCCGCTCAGCTCGCAGCCGCAAGTTTCCACAGCCCATTCGAGATTAGCGGCGGAACTATCGACGAGATCCTTATAGAACAAGCCGTTGGGCACCCATTGCGCCTTGCCGAGCTCTTCTTGCATGATGACGGCGCAGTCAACGTCGATGCCCTTCTCCTGCTGCCACTTCGTCCCGACGCCAAGCGTGCCTTCGACGCCCTGCCCGTTGCCGCCGAGGGCGGACTGCGCCTCGAGCAAGATGACATCGTCACCGTTTTCCGCAGCTTGAACTGCCGCGGAAAGACCCGACATGCCGCCGCCGAGAACAACGATATCGGCCTTGATCGTTTCAGTAACCTGGCTGGGGTCAACCACGATGCCGGAGCAGTTGATGGTCTCGATCTTGTCCACGCGCTCGGACGCGGGCTTGGGTTGGGCGCAACCCGCAAGCCCGGTGCCGGCAAGCGCAGCGGCGCTGATCGCCCCGAGCGAGAGGAAGCCTCGTCTAGTCAGTCCTTCGTTTTTCATTGCTTCTCCTTGCTGCCTCGCGTTAGTTGCTGAAGCCCTTCTTCTTGTCATAGGTGATGTGCTTGCCGTCCACATTCATGTCGGCTTTGTTGACGGTGTAGCGGTAGTTCGTCTGCTGGCTGTCCTCACGTGCCGTTGCGGCCGTAACGCTTTTCACCGAAACCGTGAAGGTGCAGTCGCTCACCTCGATATCGGACATGCCCTTGTAAGCGAACAGCTCTTCGTAGAACTGGCTGAATCGGGGATCGTCCTGGCTAATGGTGACCGGACTTTCTTCCATCGATACGCCAAGATCCTCGGAAGCGGCAAGGACGTTGCTTGCGGCCTTGATGACCGTTTTCGCATCGATCTTCTCCTGACTGCTCGCGACCGCGCCGCCCGACGAGCACGCCGTCAGCAGCATGAGAGCCGCCAACGCGACGGCAAGGGCGATTGCCGCCAGGCCCCTTCCTTTCGCCATGGTTTCCGTTCCCACGTTCTCTCCTCTCGATTACGTCTTTCACGCGGCCGCCGCCTTGGTCGGCCAGCTCCTTCAGTAAGCGGAAAGGTATCGCGCCCGCCGCAGCACGAGAACATCAGCTCTGGGCGATATTTCCGCCCAGACCATGAAAAAATGGCTCATCAGTTTCTGATGAGCCATTCTGACCAGGCGAAATGATTGCGCCTTTCACTATGCGGTTTCCTTTGCAGTGGCTAGCTTGGCGTTACCGCCACGTCGTCAAGCAGCTCCTGACGATCGTGGTAGCCGCACTTTTCGTAGATATGGCGAACGTGAGATTTGACCGTGTTCTCGGAAATGCACAGGCTTTCGGCAATATAGGGAACGTTCCGGCCCGCTGCAAGCAGGCGCAACACGTCCACTTCTCGATTCGTCAGCCCACTTCGCTCGGCGATGCGCTCGATCGAATTGCCGCTCGGCGCGTCCGACGCCTGTACCGGCGCGGCGTCGAACATCGGCCACAAATCAAGGTAGCGGCGAATAAGAAAGAAGCACGCGACGATAAGGAAATACGTTGCAGCAATCAACGTCGCGCACAGCGCGAACATCCCCGACGGCTGGCCCCAAGCAAGTGCACCGGAATACAGCAGCGACCCGGTCATAATGCCAAGCTGATCGATCGCAAGCGCACCCGCCACGATTTTCAGCGCATTGTCGATCGAAATGCGTGCATAGTACGACATAAGCGCCCACACCAGCATGTCGAACCCGGCATACCCAACGCCCACGAAGACACGGCCGAAAAAGCGCAATTCGTCGAACATCAGCGACCCGACAAGACACACGGAGCCGATGATAAGCAAGGAAAGACCGATTTGGAGCACCTGGCCAACGCGCTCCAAGGAACACCGCACGCAGACGGCGAACACAAGAACCGAGGTAAGGCAGCGAGCAAGCACGACGTCGATGGCGTAGCGAGGTTCGCCCACGTGAAACGAATAAGACGAATCGAACGACTCAACAAGCCCGAACACCAGGCACAACGTGAAAATGGTCAGAACGAACGAAAGATCGAGCCCCATGAAGCAGCGCCCGCTTTGCGGCGCGATGACGTTCGAATCCGACAATGCCACCTCGTATGCTGCGCGCCCTTGAAGCGACGCCATCCAAGCGTACAGAGCAAGGGACGCAAGAGGCAGCAATGCGACCACCCACCACTGCGCGCCAAGCGGCAGATATGTGATGATGCAATTCAAGACAAAGCCCAAGCCCCAAGCGCCCGAGACGTGAAGGATCGTTCGCTCCATGCCTTGCGCAATGGCGACGACGCCCCACAGCACCATAAGCAAGCCCATAGAGAAACCAACGACAACGCAGCCGACGATAAACGCCGACAGCAGGCAAGATAGTTCCGCCAAACCACAGATGGCGCAACCAACGGTACCAAGGATGGCCGACACCGCAGCAGGCAGCCGATGCCACACCGTAGCGCTCAATTCTCGCCGCAGAACAAAGCACGAAACGGCAAGACCAACAACGCTCGCCAGCACAACAAGCACCATAAAGGCCCTTGTGTAGGCAGGGTTAGCGAATCCGCCAAGCGTCGGCCCGAACATGCACTGATCAAGCCACGTCCACAAAAACGAAGCGCCGACGATGGCCGGCACCGACGCCGATCCCGCAAGTTTTCCCTCGGTCTTTGCCTGCATGCGTCCCCCCGCATCGCGAATGTCCAGGTGCACCGCTTGCACCCGCATCTTTTTTGCCTGCACCAGGATACCCGAACGGACTAGTCTGGCGCACCCGGTATGGCGCAACATTTACATCATCTAACCGCTTTTCGATGCAGGGCAAGCAGAAGGGCAGCAAGCAAAACCGTGGTCGCAGCAAGGAGCGCGGTGTCGAACGGGAGGCCCGAGGCGTAGGTTGCGGGAAGCGCACCGGTCAGCACCACGGTCGGACCGAGGTAGAGCGCGTCGAACGCCGCGTGGGCGGCGATACAGGGGCGCAGCGATGCGGTTTCAACGTAGAGCGCACCCATGACCAGGGCGAATAGCGTTGCCTGCACGAACTTGAGCGCGGATTGGAACACCACCGCCGTGCTCGCAGCGACATCGGGCACGCCAACGTGCAGCAGGGCGAACAGCAGCGCGGCAAGCAACATGGCGTGACGGGTCGCGCCGGCACGGGGTTTCCCGTTCGCCCCCAAAGCGCCCCGCAACGCGTTGATGCACAGCGCTCGCATGAGCGATTCCTCGAACACGGCGGTCAGCACGCAGATCGTCAACAACAGGATAAGGCGCATGGCGGCATCTTGCACCGAGGGAACAGCCGCCCACGCAAGCGGACCGACAATCGTCGCGCCGCCGAAACCCCAGGCCGCAAGCGTGATTGCAGCTCCCACGGCTCCGATGGCGGCGATCGCGTTGCAGACCGTGCGAACATGTTGCGCATCATGCGTACAACGCTTGACCAGCACCTCCGGGCACGCCAACCCGACCCCGGCAAGCGCCACGAACGCCAGCACCAGTTCTTGCCCGCACGCTGACCGCAACCCATCGACCGGCAGCCCGTTCATCACCATAAACGACGCGACGAGCACGACGACGAACGCGCCGGCATTCTTCATGCTGCCCATCTTTCACCCCCTCTCACCCATGCAAAACGCAAGAGAACCAAAAGCGGGACAAAGGGACTGCCCTTTGTCCCGCTTTTGCCTGCATACGGAAAAGGGCCGGCGCCGCTTGGCACCGACCCTCGATTTCGCTTCGTTCGCTTTCCCGAACCGCGACTTACAGGCCCAGGGCCTTCTTCAGCGCGGAGACGCGGCGGCGGCTGACGGGGATCTTCTCGTCCACGCCGTTGAGCGTGAGCAGCAGGGTGCCGCCGGCGACAGGCTCGATCTCCTCGACCATGGACAGGTTCACCAGGTAGCCACGGTGCACGCGGAAGAACCCGTGGCCGTCCAGGCGCTTCTCCAGCTGCGCCAGGCTGACGGTGCTGAAGTAGCGGTCGGTATCCGTTTGCAGGTACGCGTAATCGTCGCGCGCCATGACGAAGCGGATCTTGTCGATGCTGATGAGGATTTTCTTGCCGGCCTTCTCGACTGGAATGCGCTCGGACTTCTGGGCCTGCGCATGCAGCTGCACGTGCTCGCGCACGCGGGCGATGGCCTGCGCCAGGCGATCGGTTTCGACCGGCTTCACCAGGTAATCGATGGCGTTGACTTTGAACGCGTCCAGCGCGAATTCGCTGTAGGCGGTAACGAACACGACCGCCGGCGGGTACTTCAGGTGCTGCAGGGCTTCCGCCAGCTGCAGGCCCGTTGCCTCGGGCATGTTCACGTCAAGGAACATGACGTCGCAGGGATATTCTTTCAGCTTCTCAATGGCCTCGCGCACGCTTGCTGCCTCGGCCACCACTTCGGTCTGACCCAGTTCGTCGAGCAGGAACTTTAGTTCGGAGCGCGCAGGGGCCTCGTCGTCGACGATCATCGCTTTCAGCATGTTTTGGGGCCTCCTTGCTTTCCTGTTGTGAAGAAAATTGCACTGTAACGGGTCACATTATAGAGCATGGGTGAGGGGGATTTCCACTGCGGCGGCGGAGTGATTTTCTTCGGCGCAAGCGGCGCGAACGGTAGCAATCAGACTTCAGAAGGCCGCTTTTGGCGGTGGGCGGTGTTTTCGGTGAGCAGCATTGACAGGCAAACACCACCCCTTTCGGGGTATTGCGCGACGAAAAGGGCTTGATGAGCGCAGGCAAGGCGCGCGGCGGGGATGACGGATGCGCATCAGATGCGCCAAGAAAGGAATCCGCAAAGCGTATGGATACCTGGCAACAGTCTGGCGAATTTGCCCATCTGGTTTGATACGCGTATCACAAAACGTCCATGCTTCGGCTCCAGCCGTTTCTCACAGCGCGCGCAGATTATGGAGCTGTTCGATGAATGACAGAAGGCAAGGCTAGCGGCACCAGGGGCGCAGCGATGCGCGGGAAGCGCCCGAACAGCGCGCGGGCAGGGCGAGCGTCATCGAGGAAGGGGAGCATTTCCCCTTCCCTATTCTTGACGATGCTCGCCCCGTGCCCCGCCATCCAAGCGCCCCTTTGCGCCAGGCACGTTCCCTAGAAATCAAGCTGCATAAGTTTGCCGATGGTGAGCGCGTAGATGCGGAACGCTTCTTTCAGCAGGTCTTCGCTAACCGCCTCGTCGGGGCCGTGCATACTGCCGGCCCAGGCGGGCGCTTGCACCCACGGCTTTTCAGGACCGAAGCTTGCCGCGCGGGAGAATTCGCGCGCGTACGTGCCGCCGCCCATGGTGAACGGCTTGGCGTCCTCGCCCGTTGCCAGGTTGTACGACGAAAGCAACGCCTGGATCTCGGGGCTTTCGGGGTCCACCAGGAACGGAACGTCGTCGCGCGTCTTCGCGCACGAGCCGCCGCACGCCTGGGCCAGCGCGTCAAGCATGCCGTTGAGCCGGTCGCCCGTGATGGACGTAGGGTAGCGCACGTCGATGGTTTGCGTGAAGTGGTTGCCCTTCGTTGCCGCGAAGCCCGCCACGATGGTCAGCGCCCCGAAATGCTCGTCGGCGCAAGCCAGGTTGATTGCGGTGCCGTCCGTTGAAGCCGCGATGTCGGCGACCACGCGGAAATAGGCGCGCTCCT
>URIJ01000029.1 GCA_900547835.1 uncultured Collinsella sp. | reverse complement strand
TGGGAGCTTTCTCAACCAAAATGGCGGAGGAGGAGGGATTCGAACCCTCGTGACCTTATACAGGCCAAACGGTTTTCGAGACCGCCGCATTCAACCACTCTGCCACCCCTCCGCGTGGGGTAAAAACAAAGCAGGCTCGAAGGCCTGCTTTGGAATTAACTGGCGGAGAGTCAGGGATTTGAACCCTGGAGACGCTTTTGACGCCTACACGATTTCCAATCGTGCTCCTTCGGCCACTCGGACAACTCTCCGTTAAATGCGAAAGTCAGTATACACGAGGAATCGCAAAGTGCAAACAGAAAAGTTGGCATTTTTTAAAACGCTTGGCCGCGCTTGGCGTTGCAGTGGGGTTTGAGGTGCCAAAAAACGGCTTCCGACCAGCGTGGTTGATCAACTCAATTGTTCAAAAGGGGTATTCATAAGCGACTTGGCAATGAATATAAAAATCTTTGGGTGGTGCTGTGGACCACTGGTATGCATTTTGCGACCACAGCCTTGTGCCCGTTGACCTGCGGCCTGGCTCAGCTTGTCCCCGCGGCGTCGTATCTTGTCCACAAATCCGTCAAGCATTTGGTCGGCATTTGGTTGGAATGCGCATGAAACACCGTGCGACTATGGGCATATGTGGAGGTCATGAGGTTGTAGCTGCATATTCTTGCAGCCTAGGAGGTTGAAAGATATTATTACCAAGTCTTTTCCTGCTTCAGGCGCACCTTCACGACCTGAAGCCACATTTGCCCAGAGGAGGTGACAATATGAAGGCTTATGAACTGCTGTTCTTTGTTGACCCGTCGCTCGACCCCGAGACTCGTCTCGCTGTTATGAAGCGTATCGATACCACGATCGCTGAGGGCGCTGGCAAGGTCGACTCCGTTGACGAGTGGGGCAAGCGCAAGCTCGCCTACGAGATCAACGACCTCACCGATGGTGACTACACCCTCATCAACTTCCACGCAGATCCTACCCAGATCGCCGAGCTTGATCGCGTCCTGCGCATCACCGACGCTGTGGTCCGCCACATGATCGTCCGTCGCGACGACCAGGAGTAAGACTGTCGTTTTGGACTGGGCTTGTGCCCCAAGAGGAAGTAGTGAGTTATGAGCATCAATCGAGTGAACATCACCGGTAACCTCACCCGCGATCCCGAGCTGCGCGCCACCGCCGGCGGAACCCAGGTTCTGTCCTTTGGCGTCGCCGTGAACGATCGTCGCCGCAACGCGCAGACTGGCGAGTGGGAGGACTATCCCAACTTTGTCGACTGCACCATGTTCGGCACCCGCGCCGAGGCCGTGAGCCGTTTCCTGGCAAAGGGAAACAAGGTCGCGATCGAGGGCAAGCTGCGCTACAGCTCTTGGGAGCGCGACGGCCAGCGCCGGAGCAAGCTTGAGGTCATCGTCGATGAGATCGAGTTTATGAGCTCCCGTGGTGGCCAGGGTGGCTACGATCAGGGCGGTTACGCCCCCGCAGCTCCCGCGCCCGCAGCACGTCCTGCCGCACCGGTGGCTACGCCGCCCGCGGTCGACGTCTACGATGAGGACATCCCGTTCTAAGGGTTGTTCACCTATTTTTGAGTGAGAGGCGGCTTCGGTTCGCCGAAGTTGCCAAATGAAAGGTATTTTGACATGGCTAATGATTTTTCTGCACGTCAGCCGCGTCGTAAGTACTGCCAGTTCTGCAAGGAGAACACTGAGTTCATCGACTATAAGGACACTCAGCTTCTCCGTAAGTACATGACCGACCGTGGCAAGATCAAGCCCCGTCGCGTCACTGGCGCTTGCACGCAGCATCAGCATGACATCGCCAACGCCATCAAGCGCGCCCGCGAGATGGCTCTCCTGCCGTACACCGTCCCCGTGGTTTCCTCTCGTGGCAACCGCGACCGCGGCTAAGAAGGGAGACGCATCATGAAGGTTATTCTTCTCGATGAGATCAAGGGCAAGGGCGGCGAGGGTGACGTCGTAGAGGTCGCTCAGGGTTACGCTGAGAACTTCCTGTTCCCCAAGAAGCTCGCTGTTGCCGCCACCAAGGGCAACCTCAAGCAGCTTGACGAGCGTCGCAACAACATCGCCAAGCGCGAGGCCGTCCGTCTGGCTACCGCCAACGAGACCAAGGCTGCCTTCGAGGGCAAGACGGTCACCGTTGACGTCAAGGTCGGCGACGAGGGCATCCTCTTTGGCTCCGTTACCGCCGCTATGATCGCTGACGCCATCAAGGCTCAGCTCGGTATGGACATCGACCGCAAGCGCGTCGAGCTCGGTAAGCCCATCAAGGTTGCCGGTGCCCACACCGTTGCCATCTCGCTGTACCGCGAGATCAAGGCCGAGGTTGTCGTTCTCGTCGGCGTTACCGCCGAGGAGCTCGCTGCCGAGGCTGAGGTCGAGGAGGCCGCTGAGGTCGCCGAGGCCGAGACCGCCGAGGTCGAGACTGAGGCTGCTGCCGAGTAGCATTTGCTGCAACGCAACAATCTTGTTCTAAGAAGGGCGCTCTGGGAAACCAGGGCGCCCTTTTTGCTTTTTAGCGCGATGCGAGCGCCATAGAGGGCGTTGCGGTGAGGTCTATTCGTGGGACCGTTCATCCGTTTGGTTCGGTGATGATTGGCGGCGCGCGGCGCGTTTTGGGACCGTGGCTGATACTATGGATGCTCGCAAGCGATATGAATGAGGATGCTCATGGCATATGACGATAGGGAGACCGGGCTGACGGTTGAGGACCGCGGCTCAAAGTTGGGTCTTCCCCAAAACCAAGATGCAGAGGCCAATGTACTGGCCGCTATGCTGCTATCGCCCGAGGTGGTCGAAGAGGCCCAGGTCGAGCTGCAGCCCGATGACTTCTACCGGCCCATTCATAAGACCATCTATACCGCGATGGTCGATATGTACAACAGCCGCATTCCCATCGACTCCATCTCGCTGATCGATTACCTGCGCAGCATCAACAAGCTCGATGCCGTGGGCGGCGAGGCGTACATTTTGGAGTTGATGGGTCAGACCCTGTCGCTCGTCAACTGGCAGCACCATGCCGCCATCGTTCGCCGCGATTCGATGCTGCGTGAGCTGATCGGCGCCACCAACGAGATCAACGCGCTGGCATATAACGCCCCCACCGACACCAAAGAGGTCGTGGAGCTAGCCGAGAGCAAGCTGCTCAAGGTCACGGCACGCGAGGTCAAGTCGAGCTATAAGACGCTGACCGAGTTTATGGTCGAGGCCTATAACGAGGCCGAGGAAGTGTGCCAGGCCGGTGGCCAGGCTGCGGGCGTGCCCACGGGCTTCCCGTCGCTCGACCGCATGCTCATGGGTTTTCGCGAGGGTCAGCTCATCATTATCGGCGCCCGCCCTGCTGTGGGTAAGACGTCGTTCGCCCTGAATCTGGCGCTCAACGCTGCCGCGGCCGGTTATACCGTCGGCTTCTTCTCGCTGGAGATGTCGGGCAAGGAAATTGCCCAGCGTCTGATTTGCGCCTACGCCATGATTTCGATCAGTGACTTCCGCATGGGCCGCATTAGCCCCGAGCAGTGGGCCAATATCAACGAGGCCACGCAGACCTTGTCCAAGCTCGATATTCTGATTGACGATACGCCCGGCACCACAGTGACCGAGATTCGCGCCAAGAGCCGCCGCATGCTCCACAACAAGGAGAAGGCCATCATCATCCTGGACTACCTGCAGCTGGTGAGTCCTCCGCCGGGACGCCGCTCCGAGAGCCGTACCGTCGAGGTCTCCGAGATGTCGCGTGGTCTGAAGATCATGGCCAAGGAGCTCAAGATCCCGCTCATCGCGCTGTCGCAGCTCTCGCGTCAGGTCGAATCCCGTACCGGCAAGCGCCCGCAGCTTTCCGACCTTCGTGAATCGGGCTCCATCGAGCAGGACGCCGATATCGTTATGTTCTTGGACCGCTCCGCCGACGAGGCCGAAGCCTCGCGCGACGATCGACCCGACGAGGGCGTTACGCGTATCGTCGTGGCCAAGAACCGTTCGGGCCCGATCGGCGACGTCGACCTGATGTTCCTGCCGGCATCCACCAAGTTCTATGAGCTTGATGGGGCACATGCCGAGGAGTAGGACAGGCGCCCGTTGCACGGGTATACTGGGAATGTTTTGTGCTTCTGCGTGCCGGCGTGGCGCGTAGACAGTCCATGAATGTAAGGAGTAAACATGCCGTCAACCGTTTTGGTCGGTGCCCAGTGGGGCGATGAGGGCAAGGGTAAGATTTGCGACCTGGTCGCCGGCGACTTCGATGCCGTCGTGCGCTACTCGGGCGGCAACAACGCCGGCCACACCATCGTCGTCAACGGCAAGAAGTACGGCCTGCACCAGGTGCCCTCCGGCATCATGTATTCCGATCACGTGTCGGTGATCGGTAACGGCTGCGTCGTCAACCCCAAGGTTGTCCTTGAGGAGATCGACATGTTTGAGGCCGACGGCATCACCACCAAGAACCTCAAGATTAGCGGCAACGCGCATGTCATCATGCCGTACCACATCGATCTGGATGGCGCCTTTGAGCAGAAGCTCGGCAAGAAGAACATCGGTACCACCAAGCGCGGTATCGGTCCGTGCTATCAGGACAAGATGGCCCGCATTGGTCTGCGCATGCAGGACATGCTGGACGAGGCACTGTTCCGCGACAAGCTGGAGACCGCTCTCGCCCGCGTGAACCCCGAGCTCGAGCTCATCTACAACCTGCCCACCTACACCGTGGACCAGATTTGCGACGAGTACCTGCCCATGGCCGAGCGCCTGCGTCCCTACATCACCGAGACGAGCCTGCTGCTCAACAACATGATCGATGAGGGCAAGGACCTGCTGTTTGAGGGCGCCCAGGCGACGCTGCTCGACATCGACCACGGCACCTATCCGTACGTGACGTCTTCCAACTGCACCGCCGGCGGTGCCATCACCGGCTCTGGCGTGGGCATGAAGAACGTCGACCGCGTGCTGGGCGTCATGAAGGCCTATATCACCCGCGTCGGTTCGGGCCCCATGCCCACCGAGCTTTCCTATGAGTCCGAGGCCGGTCACACGCTGACCGAGGAGGGCTATGAGTACGGCGTGACCACCGGTCGCCGTCGTCGTTGCGGCTGGTTTGACGGCCCTATCGCCAACTATGCCTCGCGCGTCAACGGCCTCACTGACATCGCCGTGACCAAGCTCGACGTGCTTTCGGCTTTCGACACCATCAAGGTGTGCGTTGCCTACGACGTCGATGGCGAGCGTTACACGAGCGTGCCCGAACACCAGGTGCGCTTTGAGCATGTCAAGCCCATCTACGAGGAGCTCCCTGGCTGGAAGTGCGATATCACCGGTTGCCGCAGCTTTGAGGAGCTGCCGCAGGAGGCTCAGGACTACGTGGCGTTTATCGAGGATCTGGCACACACCCGCGTGACGTTCATTGGCGTTGGCGCTGGTCGCGAGCAGATCATCAACCGATTCTGGAAGTAATCGGGACTATTTGGTTATTGCGATATACCCCTTTGCAGCCCAAGCGGGCGGCCGAGGGGTATATTTGCTTGCAAAGGGCTCGCGCGGAGCGGGCCATTCATCCATAGAGGAGGCACCCTTGAAGGCGGACACTCAAACCATCGACATCCTGTTGTTGGGCAGCGGCGGCCGTGAGCATGCTTTGGCAGCTAAGCTCGCAGCATCACCGCGCGCCGGCAAGCTCTACATTGCGCCGGGCAACGGCGGCACCGCGAGCTGCGGCGAGAACGTTGTTCTCGACGACTGCGATCCTGCGGCCGTGGCGGCGTTTGCGCAGAGCCACGGATGCGGACTTGTGGTAATTGGCCCCGAGGCTCCGCTCGTGGCGGGCGTGGCCGACGCCGTGCGCGCGGCGGGTATTCCCTGCTTTGGCCCGGGTGCCGAGGGCGCCCAGATGGAGGGCTCCAAGCTGTTCTCCAAGCAGCTCATGGAGCGTGCGGGCATTCCGACGGCAGCCTATGGTTCGTTTACCGACGAGGCTTCGGCTCTCGCCTACGTGCGCGAGCAGGGCGCCCCGCTGGTCGTGAAGGCCGACGGCCTTGCCGCGGGCAAGGGCGTTATCGTGGCGACCGAACTTGATCAGGCCGAGGAGGCCGTGCGCGAGTGCTTTGGCGGCACCTTTGGCGATGCCGGCAATACCGTGGTCATCGAGGAGATGCTCGTTGGTCCCGAGTGCTCGCTGCTGGCCTTTACCGACGGCAAGACCGTGCGCCCCATGGCCACCTCGCAGGACCACAAGCGTGCGCTCGAGGGCGACAAGGGCCCCAACACCGGTGGCATGGGCGTCTACAGCCCGGTGCCCATCGTGACCGATGAGGAGCTCGCCACCATGGTGAAGGTCATGGAGCAGACCGTGGCCGAGCTCGCTGCCGAGGGTATCGACTACCGCGGCTGCCTGTACGGCGGCTTTATGCTCACGCCTGCCGGCCCCAAGGTGCTGGAGTTCAATGCCCGCTTTGGCGACCCCGAGACGCAGGTCGTTCTGCCGCGCCTTAAGAACGACCTGGTCGAGGTCATGCTGGCTTGTGCCAACTGCGAGCTCGATCAGATTGAGCTCGACTGGCGTGACGAGTGGGCCGTGGCCGTTGTCCTGACGAGCGCGGGCTATCCCGGCAGCTACGAGAAGGGCAAGGTCATCACTGGCATTGAGGATGCCGAGGCCATGGAGAACGTGACCGTGTACCACGCGGGCACCGCCGTGGTGGACGGCCAGCTCGTGACCAATGGTGGCCGCGTGCTTGCCGTGACCGCTCTGGGCGACACGTTCGAGAACGCTCGCAACCTTGCCTACGAGGCCTGCGAGAAGATTGATTTTGAGGGCAAGACCCTGCGTCACGACATCGGCCTGCGCGCGCTGCGCGGCCGCGACGCCTGGGATGCCTAAAATCCGAGAGGAATGAGACGGATGGACGAGAAGAACGAAGAGCTCGTGGACGCGCAGATCGTCGAAGAGGACAGCCGCATGTATGGGCACGCCGAGGGCGAGCCTGGTGGCGAGGTCGCTGACGAGCCGGCGCTGGTGCTGGGCGACGACGACCCGCACGATGCCGAGCTGCACGAGAAGATTCTTTCGGAGGAGTGCGCCTGGAAGGGCAAGATCCTCGACGTCCACCGTCTTGAGGTTGAGCTGCCCAACGGTCGCCGCAGCGCCCGCGATATCGTTCGCCATCCGGGTGCGGCGGCCGTCGTGGCGCTGACCGAGAGCGGCAAGATCGTACTGGTGCGTCAGTACCGCACCGCCATCGACCGCGTGACGGTCGAGATTCCTGCCGGCAAGCTCGACCCGGGCGAGGACCCGCTCGATTGCGCCAAGCGCGAACTGCATGAGGAGACGGGCTTTAGGGCTGGTCGTATTCGCTTTTTGACGTCGATTGTCACGTCCTGCGGTTTTTGCGATGAGATCATCCACATCTACTTGGCTACCAAGCTCGAGTTTGATGCGCCCAACCCCGATGATGACGAGTTTGTCAACGTGGACCTGGTGCCGCTGCACGAGCTGATCGACGCCGTGCTCGACGGCAAGATCGAAGACGCCAAGACCGTCGTAGGCGCGCTTGCCTGCGACAGCATCGCGCACCGCCTTGGGGGCGCGGAGCTTTAACGAGTGGGGATAGCCTTGGGACAAGTACTACTGATTGCTTTGTCCCAGGGCCTTACGTTGCTGATATTTCTTTGAGGATCACATGCTGAAGAGGTTTCTTTCTTACTACAAGCCCCAGATGGGGCTTTTTGTTGCTGATACTGTTTGTGCTCTGGTGCTTGCCGCCATTGACCTGGCGTTCCCCATTATCCTGCGCAATTTGACCGGTGGGCTATTTACTCAGGGTCAGGCTGCCATTATGCAGGCGCTCGGCATGATCGCGGTGGGCTTGGTGCTGATGTATGCCGTCCGCTGCGCCTGCCGCTATTTTGTGAGCTATTGGGGTCACGTGATGGGCGCGCGTATGGAGTCCAAAATGCGCGAGGACCTGTTCGACCAGTATGAGCGCTTTAGCTTTGCGTACTTCGACCGCAACAGCTCGGGCGACATGATGAGCCGCGTGGTCAACGACCTGTTCGATATCTGCGAGGCGGCGCACCACGTACCCGAGTGGATCATCATCTGCGGCATCGAGATTATCGGCTCGTTTGTGATCCTCTTTACCATCGCCCCGGTGCTGGCGCTCGCCATGGCCGTGGTGACGGCGGCGTTTGCGGTCATCATGTTTTGGCAGAACATGCGTATGCGCGAGGTCTTTAGCGACAACCGCAAAAAGATCAGCGGCATCAATGCGCAGCTGCAGGATTCGCTGGCGGGCATGCGCGTGGTCAAGAGCTTTGCCAACGAGGAGACCGAACGCTTCAAGTTCCGCGCCTCCAACAATCGCTATCTTTCGTCCAAGGAGAACATGTATCACGCCATGGGCGTCTATACCGCGACGTATGGCCTGCTCTCGGGTGTGCTCTATGTGATCGTGGTGCTGCTGGGCGGCTGGCTGGTCGCCCAGGGACAGCTGCAGGCGGTCGATATGGCGACCTTTGCACTCTATATTTCGCTGTTCTGCACGCCGCTCGAGACGCTCGTCAATTCGGCCGAAACGTATCAGAAGGCTATCGCCGGCTTTAAGCGTATGGACGAGGTGCTCTCGACCGCGCCGGATATCCAGGACAAGCCGGGCGCCACTGATCTGCAGGTGACTGCCGGCGCCGTGGAGTATCACGACGTGTGCTTTAACTACGAGGACGTTGAGCTGGGCGAGGGCTATGCCGACGAGCGTCCCGTTATCGACCATATGGACCTGTCCATCAAGCCCGGGCAGACCATCGCTTTGGTTGGCCCTTCGGGCGGCGGCAAGTCCACAACCTGTTCGCTGCTGCCGCGCTTTTATGACGTGGCTACCGGATCCATTAGCATCGACGGTCAGGACGTGCGCGATGTGACGCAGCAGAGCCTGCGCCGCGCCATCGGCCTGGTGCAGCAGGATGTCTATCTGTTTGACGGTACGATTGGCGAGAACATCGCCTACGGCAAGCCGGGCGCTACGGCGGAAGAGATCGCCGAGGCCGCCCGTCGCGCCAACATCGATGCCTTTATCGAGTCGCTTCCGCAGGGCTACGACACCGTGGTGGGCGAGCGCGGCAGCCGTCTTTCGGGCGGACAGAAGCAGCGCGTTGCCATCGCGCGTGTGTTTCTCAAGAACCCCAAGATCCTGATTTTGGACGAGGCGACGAGTGCTTTGGATAACGAGAGCGAGGAGGCGGTGCAGGAGTCACTCGAAGAGCTGGCACGCGGCCGCACCACGATTATTATCGCCCACCGTCTTTCGACCATTAAGCATGCCGATGAGATTGCGACCGTTGAGCATGGTCGCGTTGTGGAGCGTGGCACGCACGAGGAGCTTCTCGCCCGTGGCGGCACCTATGCCCGTTACTATCGAATGCAGTTCGAAGGTGCGCGTGCGCACGAGCTCGACTGATTGATATGACAGGAAGTTTATGGCTGACAAGAACCCTTTGACTCCGGAAGAAGTGACGGAGTTATTCTCCGAAATCGATGCATCCGGTGTCTTGGATCCCACGCTCGCCAAAAAGCGTACCGAGCGCATGCGTGAGAAGGAGGCTGCGGCCAAGCGCGGTGACAAAGCGGCGCTAGCGCAGCTGCGCAGCGAGGACCGCGCGAGCCAGGCAAAACATATCGACCCGCTGTCCGAGGACGATCCTTCGGGCTCGCAGGTGAGCCATACCATTACGAAGACCGCGATGGCCGTGGTCATCGGTATTCTGGTGCTGATCGTGGGCATGCAGATCGGCTACGGCGTGATGCGCCGTCTGAATACCGCCAACCTGTCCGAGAGCGTTTCAGTCGATACCGTTTCGACGGCGCTGAAGGGCGGCCTTGAGTGGGGCAACGGCTTTACGCAGTTCCCGCTTGATTTTTCTGTCGACGAGGCCGATGAGCGCACGGGCACGGTTGAGGTGACGGTGTTGGACACGTCGTCTGCCAATGAGCTCGAGCTGCTGTCCAACGGGCAGATCCAGGCCGCGGCGCTTGCGACCAACGCGTTGCTCAACGATAAGATCGACCGCGTGGTGTATAACGTTCACGCCTATATCGACGAGGATAGCAACATTCAGCACGATTCCTTCTTTGGCATGTTCCCCGCGCGCGGCCACCAGAGCGCCATTTTGACGTTCGTGTGGACCAAGAGCTCATCCAACGCCACGAGTATCGACTGGAAGATGCGCATCGTGAGTATGGATGACACCATCGCCGAGCGCATTCAGAAGCAGGTGAACTCGGTGTCGTCGTTGATTGAGGACCCGGTGGTGAGCCAGACCAAGATTGACGAGGAAAAGGCCGAACGTGACCTGGAGCATCGTCTGCATGGCCGCGAGATTTTCCGCGGCGGCAAGCCCGATCGCACACCGTCCGAACTGCTGGAACAGGACAAGAAAAAATAAGACGCCATCATCCCGCGTGAGCCACAAGCCCCGCGGGATGATTTTTAATCCCCGTCCCAGAAAAATCATTATGCATAGAAAGTCATAATTATCATTTCGTAAACATTTCGATGAAATTAACGCCATGAGGCATGCTTGCGGTTACAATACCGCGAGGCCTAACTACACACCTTTAAGCCGGTCCTGTGAGACCGGGAAGGAGAATTATGGCGAACAACCATACCGCGGGCGCTGCCGCCCGCACCTTCGCGCCCAGCGAGCTTTGCCAGCGCATGCTGGCCAAAACCAGCAAGGGCACCTGCGGTCCCTGCATCCTGTATCTTGAGGATGGGACCATTTTTTATGGACGTGCATGCGGCGCCGAGGGCACCGCGACCGGCGAAGTCTGCTTCAACACCTCGCTCGAGGGCTACTTTGAGGTCATGACCGACCCGAGTTATGCCGGCCAAATCGTAACCATGACCTATCCGCAGATCGGCAACTACGGTATCGACGAGACCGACGTCCAGTCGGCCTTCCCCGGCGACGCCGTGCGCCCTGCGAGCGCTCCGGCTATGCGCGGCATGATCGTTCGCGACATGTGCGCCACGCCTTCTAACTGGCGCTCGGCCGTCAGCGTGCCGGAGTACCTGCGCGCTCACGGCATCGTCGCTATCGAGGGTGTCGACACTCGCGCCCTGGTGCGCCACCTGCGCGACAATGGTTCCAAGATGGGCATTATTTCGACCGAGATCTTCGACGTCGACGAGCTTGCCGAGCGTCTGGCCGCAGCGCCCACGCTGGTAGGCGAGAACCTGGTCAAGACCGTAAGCTGCCCCGTACCTCACGAGTTTGTGGCCGCCGACCTGCCTGCCACGCATGACTTTGCGCTTGCGGTTGCCGCTCCTGCCCGTCACAAAGTGGTCGCCTACGACTGCGGTGTGAAGCGCGGCATTCTGGAGGGGCTGGTCCGCGCCGGCTGCGACCTTACCGTCGTGCCGTGGGACACGCCCGCGAGTGAGGTGCTCGACATGAATCCCGACGGCGTCTTTTTGTCCAATGGCCCCGGCGACCCCGACGCCGTGGTGGAGACCTACGAGCAGGTGCAGCAGCTGATCGGCAAGGTGCCGGTCTTTGGCATTTGCCTGGGCCATCAGATGATCAGCCTGGCCTGCGGCGCCCAGATGGAAAAGCTTAAATTCGGTCACCGCGGTGGCAACCAGCCGGTTATGAACCTGGTAAGCCGCCGTGTGGAGATCACCGCGCAAAACCATGGCTTTGGCCTGCTGTTCCCCAGCTTGGGCAAGCTTGTCCCCGAGCTTTCCGGCGGCGAGACCGAGCATGCGGCCGATGGAGATCTGCGCGTCTGGGTGCGCCGCGGAATCGCGCCGGTCGTGATGAACGAGCGCTTTGGTCGCATTCGCCTGACACATGTGAACCTCAACGACGGCACCGCCGAGGGCATCCAGCTGCTCGACGCCCCGTGCTTCTCGGTCCAGTACCACCCCGAGGCCTCGCCTGGCCCCACCGATGCTCACTATCTCTTTACCGCCTTTACGCGACTCATGGACGGCGAGGAGAACTACCTGGACATCGACACCGCGAAGGACCGCCTGGCTGGCTGGAACTTTGCTGAGTCCGAGACCGCTGAGACCGAGGAGAACTAATATGCCTAAACGTACTGACATCAAGCGCATCCTCGTCATTGGTTCGGGCCCCATCGTTATCGGCCAGGCCTGCGAGTTCGACTACTCCGGCGCCCAGGCCTGCAAGGTGCTCAAGGAGGATGGCTTTGAGGTCATCCTGGTCAACTCCAACCCGGCGACCATCATGACCGACCCGGGTCTTGCCGATCGTACCTATGTCGAGCCCATCACCGCCGAGTTTATCGAGCGCGTAATCAAGAAAGAGCGCCCGGACGCGCTGCTGCCCACGCTGGGCGGCCAGACCGGTCTGAACGCCGCCGTCGAGCTGGCGAAAGACGGTACGCTCGACAAGTACGGCGTCGAGATGATCGGCTGTGACCTTGCCGCCATCGAGCGCGGCGAGGACCGCAAGCTCTTTAACGAGGCCATGGCCGAGATCGGCCTGGAGGTCGCGCGCTCGGGCTATGCCTACAGCGTGGCCGACGCCGAGGCCATCGCCGAGCGCGTGGGCTATCCCTGCGTACTGCGCCCGAGCTTTACCCTCGGTGGCGCCGGCGGCGGCATCGCGCATACCCACGAGGAGCTCGTCTCCATCGTGAGCCAGGGCCTTGAGCTCTCGCCTGCCCATGAGGTGCTGGTCGAGGAGTCCATCGAGGGTTGGAAAGAACACGAGATGGAGGTCATGCGCGACCACGCCGGCAACGGCATCATCGTGTGCTCCATCGAGAACCTCGACCCCATGGGCGTGCACACCGGCGACTCCATCACCGTGGCGCCGGCGCAGACCCTCTCCGACCTTGAGTATCAGCGCATGCGTGTCGCCTCGCTCGCCATTTTGGAGAAGATCGGCGTCGAGACCGGCGGATCCAACGTGCAGTTTGCCGTGAACCCCCAGACCGGCCGCCTGATCGTCATCGAGATGAACCCGCGCGTGAGCCGCTCGTCCGCACTGGCCTCCAAGGCCACGGGCTTCCCCATCGCCAAGGCCGCCGCTCGCCTGGCCGTGGGCTACACGCTCGACGAGATCGTCAACGACATCACCAAGGCAACGCCCGCCTGCTTTGAGCCCACGATTGACTACTGCGTGGTCAAGGTGCCGCGCTTTGCCTTCGAGAAGTTCAAGGGTACCGACCCCACGCTCACCACGCGCATGAAGGCCGTGGGCGAGATCATGGCGATCGGCCGCACCTTTGAGGAGGCCTTTGGCAAGGCCATGCGCTCGCTGGAGGACGGGCACCAGGGTATTTGCGCCGGTGGCAAGGAGGGCGCCGATAAGCTGAGCGACGATGAACTCGCCCAGGCCGTGGGCACCCCGACTGAGCACCGCATCTTCTTTGTGGTCGAGGCCCTGCGCCGTGGCTGGGATGTTGCGCGCATCCACGCCATCTGCGGTATCGATCCGTGGTATCTCAACCGCATCAACGATATGGTGCGGGTCCAGGAGAGCATCCGCGGCCTGCGCGTGGAGGACATTGACGCCGACGCGATGCGCCTGCTCAAGCAGTATGGCACGAGCGATGCCGAGATTGCCGCGCTGACCGGCTCGGATGAGCGTTTTGTTCGCGCTTACCGTAAGGGTCTGGGCGTGGTTCCCAGCATGAAGACGGTCGACACCTGCGCTGCGGAGTTCTCGAGCGCCACGGAATACCACTACAAGACGTACGAGAACATCTACCGCACGAGCCCGGATGCCAAGAAGTGCGTGGCTCCCGACGAGACCACGCCGGCGGACAAGCCCAAAGCGATGATTCTGGGCGCCGGCCCCAACCGCATTGGCCAGGGTATCGAGTTCGATTACTGCTGCGTGCACGCGAGCTACGCGCTGGCGGCCCGCGGCTTTGAGACCATCATGGTCAACTGCAACCCCGAGACCGTCTCGACCGACTACGACACGTCAGACCGCCTGTACTTTGAGCCGCTCACCTACGAGGACGTCATGGACGTTATCGATGTCGAGCGCCCCGACGGCGTCGTGGTGACGCTCGGCGGCCAGACCCCGCTTAAGCTGGCGCGCATGCTCGAGGAGAGCGGCGTGAACATCATGGGTACCAAGCCCGACGCCATCGACTTTGCCGAGGACCGCGAGCGCTTCGCCGCTCTGCTCGACAAGCTGGGCATCATGTACCCGCCGGCGGGTCAGGCCACCTCGTTTGAGGAGGCCGAGGCCGTTGCCGCACACATTGGCTACCCGCTGCTGGTACGTCCGAGCTACGTGCTGGGCGGCCGCGGCATGATGATCGCCTACGATGCCGAGCACCTGCGCGATTACATGGCCGAGGCCGCGCGCATTAGCCCCGACTACCCGGTGTATCTGGACCGCTTCCTGGAGGGTGCGATCGAGTCCGACGTCGACGCCCTGTGCGATGGCGAAGAGGTATACATCGGCGGCATCCTGGAGCATATCGAGGAAGCCGGTATTCACTCCGGCGACTCCGCGACCTGCATCCCGCCGTTCAGCTTTAGCGAGAGCCTGCAGGCGAAGCTCCGCGAGACCACGCGCCGCATCGCGATGGCGCTGGGGGTCCGCGGCCTGGTCAACGTGCAGTATGCCATCAAGGGCGAGACCGTCTACGTGATCGAGGCCAACCCGCGTGCCAGCCGTACCGTGCCGTTTATCTCCAAGGCCACCGGCGTGCCGCTGGCCAAGTGCGCGGCGCGTATCATGGCGGGCGATTCCATCGCGAGCCTGGGCCTGCCGAGCGATGAGCGTCAGCTGGACTGGTTCTGCATGAAGGAAGCTGTCATGCCCTGGGGCCGTTTCCCGGGAGCCGACGTTATCCTGGGGCCCGAGATGAAGTCGACGGGCGAGGTCATGGGTATCGCCAAGAGCTATCCCGAGGCATACGCTAAGACGCAGCTGGCGATTGACTACAAGCTGCCCGACCCGAGCGCCGGCAAGGTGTTCATCAGCGTGTGCGACCGCGACAAGCGTCATATCCTTTCGGTCGCGCGTATCCTGCGTTACCTGGGCTTTGACATCTGCTCTACCGAGGGTACGGCGCGCGTGCTGCGTGGAGGCAACGTGACGTGCGAGATCGTGGAGAAGATTAGCGGCCCGCACGACGGCGAGCGCCCCAACATCGGCGACCTCATCGCCGATGGCAAGATCGCGGTGATCATCAACACGCCGTACGGTCCGGGCTCGCGCGGCGACGGCTATCTGCTGCGCACCGAGGCAGTGCGACGCGGTGTGACCTGCGTGACCGCGATGTCTGCCGCCAACACGTACGTGAGTGCCATCGAGGCGGTGCGTGAGGACCAGCAGGGTCACGGCAGCGCCAACGACATGGGCATGGACGTCATCGCCCTGCAGGACCTGCCGCAGCACACGGTGTAATGTGACCTGGTCGGCCGGGGCGG
>URIJ01000028.1 GCA_900547835.1 uncultured Collinsella sp. | reverse complement strand
GCTTCGACGCGCCTCAGGCTGAGCTCGGCAAACTCCTCGCGCGCCGGATGGTGATCGAAGCACACCACATGCTTGGAGCGACGAAGCACCTCGGCGGAATTATTGAGACGCTCGACGACCGGCACGTCCACCGAGATGAACAGGTCCGGATTGCCGGTATACGCAGATGCCGGTACCAGGCGATCGGAGCCTTCCATAAAGCGGTAGATGCGCGGAACCGGATCATCGTCTGCCAGCAGCAGGGCAATGTCCTTGTTAGGGAAAAACTTCATAAGCGAAAGGCCCAGACCCAACACGGAGCCCAGGGCGTCGCCATCGGGAGAAGTGTGTCCCGAAATCGCAATGGAGGACGCACCCTCGATGAGCTCGAGGATGCGTCGCTGAATATCTGCAGACTCGCACGAGGCGAGGTCGGCGGAATTAGTCATCTAAAGCTGCCTCCTGGGCGACATCCGCTATGGGATAGCCGTCCTCGTCCTTTTCGATCGCAAGCGTGGCGGGAACGTTTTCCAGCGCACGCGTGATGCGCTCGGCCTCGTCGGTCGAGCGATCGATGCGAAAATCGAGCTCGGGCGTGACGCGCCAATCGAGCGAGCGGGCCAACAGGCTGCGGATGCGGCCCTTGGCGCTGGCGAGCGCCTCCATGACCTCGTCATAGCGGCTCGCATCGCACGACACGTACACGCGCGCGAACGAACGGTCCACCGCGACCTCGACCGCGGTCAGAGTGACCAGGTCGAGACGCGGATCGGAAACCTCAAAGAGCAGGATATAACCGAGCTTCTCGCGAAGCTGCTCGCCCAGACGGCGGGTTGCCTGCGTTTGCTTCATAGCGCTACCCCCTACTCGGTACGGGCAACCTGGTCGATACGGTAACCCTCGATCTGGTCGCCGGGCTTGATGTCCTGGAAGTTCTCCAGGCCAATGCCGCCCTCGGAGCCGCTCTTGAGGCTCTTGGCCTCGTCCTTGTAGTGGCGCATCGAGGCGATCTTGCCGTTGAAGACCACGATGCCGTCGCGCACCAGGCGCACGGAATCGGTCGCGGCGATCTCGCCCTCTTCGACGCGGACACCGGCGGCGATACCGACTTTGGGCACCTTGAAGGTGTCCAGGACGGTCGCGGTACCCGTGGAGACCTCGACCTCGGTGGGCTTGAGCATGCCGATACGGGCGGCGTCGAGCTCCTCGAGGCACTTGTAGATGACGTCGTAGCAACGGATCTCGACGCCCTCGCGCTCGGCGGCGGAGCGGGCCTTACCGTCGGGACGGACGCCAAAGCCGATGATGATGGCGTTGGAGGCGTCGGCCAGGACGACGTCGGTCTCGTTGATGGCACCGACCGCGGAGTGAATCGTGTTGATGCGCACCTCGGACTGGTCCATCTTGTCGAGCGAGTCCTGAAGGGCCTCGATGGAACCCTGGACGTCGGCCTTGATGATCAGGTTGAGCTCCTTGACCTCGGCGTCGGCGATGGTCTCGAAGAGGTTCTCGAGCGTCACGTGCTTCACGCGGCTCTGCTCCTCGATACGGGCCTTGAGCGAACGCTCGTCGGCCAGCGCACGTGCCTCGCGCTCGTCCTCGAACACGCGGAACTCATCGCCGGCGTTGGGGACGGACTGCAGGCCCAGGATCTCGACGGCATCGGAAGGACCGGCCTCGGTGACGGCGTTACCCTTGGGGTCGAGCATGGCACGGACGCGGCCATAGGTGAGGCCGGCGACCAGCGTGTCGCCCACGTGCAGGGTGCCGCGGGTCACGAGCACGGTGGCAACCGAGCCGCGACCCTTGTCGAGCTTAGCCTCGAGGACATTGCCCGAAGCGAAGGTATCGGGGTTGGCCTTGAGCTCGAGCACGTCGGCCTGGAGCAGCACGGTCTCGAGCAGGTCGTCGATACCGATCTTCTGCTTGGCCGAGATGTTGACGAACATGTTCTGTCCGCCCCACTCCTCGGGGATGATGCCGTACTCGGTGAGCTCCTGGCGCACGCGGTCGGGGTTGGCGCCCGGCTTATCGATCTTGTTTACGGCGACGACGATGGGAACGCCGGCGGCCTTGGCGTGGTTGATCGACTCGATGGTCTGAGGCATGACGCCGTCGTCGGCAGCCACGATCAGGATGACGATGTCGGTCACCTTGGCGCCGCGGGCACGCATGGCCGTAAAGGTGGCGTGACCAGGGGTATCGATGAAGGTGATCTTACGGTCGTTGATCATGACCTGCGAAGCGCCGATGGCCTGCGTAATGCCGCCCGCCTCGCCGGCAGCGACGCCGGTGTGGCGGATGGCGTCGAGGAGGCTCGTCTTGCCGTGGTCGACGTGGCCCATGACGGTGACGACCGGGGCGCGCGGCTTGAGGTCGGCGGGATCGTCGTAGAACGAGAAGGTGTTCTCCTCCTCGGGGGTGATGATCTTGATCTGACGGCCCAGGTCGTCGGCAACGAGCTCGACGAGGTCGTCGGACATGGACTGCGTCATGGTAAGCGGCGTGCCCAGCAGGAACAGGCGCTTGATGATGTCGTTGGCCGGAACGTCGAGCGCCTCGGCAAGCTCCTGGACAGTAACGCCCTGGGAGACCTTGATGGCGTCGAGGTCCTCGGGGTTCACGCCCTGGGCCAGCGCCTCCTCAATCTTGCGCTCCTCCTGAGCCTTTGCAGCCTCGCGCTCGCGCTTCTCCTTGCGCTTCTTGCGGCGACCGGTGGACTCGCGAGAGGCCTCCTCGACGGCGGCACGAGCCTCCTCGAGCACCTTCTCGCGGCTGTACTCCTCGGCCTCGCGAGCCATGCGGCTGTAGTGGTCCTCTTCGTTGTTGTGACCGCCCTTGCGCTTCTTGCCCTTGCCCTGCTTATCGGGGTTGGGGAAGTCCATGCCGGCAGCGACGTTGTTGCTGGCGTTGGTGCGATGGCTGTGCGGACGGCTCTCGGAGGCGTTGCGCTCGGAATTGTTGTCGGAGGCGTTGCGATCGTTACGACGGCCACCGCGGCGGTCGTTGTTGCCGCCACGACGGTTACCGCGCTCGGCGGCGCGCTCGGCCTTGGCCTTGTCCTCGGCGTCCTTCTTCTCCTTGAGCACGGTCTCCTGTGCGGCAATCTGGTCGAGAAGCGAACGGAAGCGCGAACCGGAGTCGGAAGCGGGAACGGCGCGGCGCTGGGCCTCGCGGGCAGCCTCCTCCTTCTCGCGGGCAAGGCGCTCCTGCTCGGCCTTCTTCTTGGCCTCGGCCTCGGCGCGGGCAGCCTCCTCAGCAGCCTGGGCTGCGGCAAACTGGCGACGCTCCTCCTCGCGTGCCTTCTCGGCGGCGATGCGCTCGCGCTCGGCCTCGGCGGCGCGTGCGGCCTCCTCGGCGGCAGCGGCCTGCTCCTCGGCCTGCTTGGCGGCCTCGACTTCCTGGGCGCGGGCCTCGATCACCGAGGCGAGCTGCTTGCGGACCATGGCGACGTAGGCGTCCTCCAGGGCGGAGGAAGCGGACTTAGCGGGAATCTTCATATCGGCGAGATGACCCATCAGTTCCTTGGAGGTCATGCCGAACTCTTTGGCCAGGGTGGACACACGGACTTTTGCCATATGACTTCACCTACCCTTTCTGGCACCGGTGGTGCCTAGAGACTGAACGAGCGTGGGGCATGCGCCAGGACCTGCCCGGCGCGACCGCGCGCTAGATCAGGTCCTCCGCATCATCGAAGGCGTCGGTGTCGTGGACACCGCAGAAACGGGAGCCGGGACGGGCCTGATTGCGGCACTGGATGCCGTCCTCGGACACGAACTCGCAGCGACGGACGTCCTCGTCCTCCTCGTCACCGATCAGGTCGGCGGCGGGCTCCTCGTGAACGGGAACGTTCTTGAGGATGTCGGCGGCAAGGGTCTCGGACTTGATGTCGATGTGCCAGCCGGTCAGGCGCGCGGCGAGGCGGGCGTTCTGGCCCTCCTTGCCGATGGCGAGGGACAGCTGGTCGTCGGGCACGATAACGCCGGCGTAGGCCTTCTCCTCGTCGATGAGGACGCGGGTGACCTTGGCGGGCGACAGGGCGTTGGCGACGTAGACGGCAGGATCGGCATCCCAAAGGATGACGTCAACGCGCTCGCCACGGAGCTCGCCCACGACAGCGCGAACACGGCTGCCCTTGGGGCCGACGCAGGCGCCAACGGGATCCAGACGATCGTCGAGCGAGTGGACGGCGACCTTGGAGCGCTGGCCGGGCTCGCGGGCGATCGACTTAATCTGGACGGTGCCCTCATAGATCTCGGGCACCTCCTGCTCAAACAGACGACGCATGAGCTCGGGGTGGGTACGGGAGATGACAATCGGCGGACGGCTGTGCTCGCCACGAACCGGCTGCAGGTTGGAGTTAGGGTCGCGAACGTCGATGATCACGGCCTTGATGTGCTGGTTGTGCAGGTAGCGCTCGCCCATCGGACGCTCGTTGCGCTCGTTCTCGTAACGGCGCTGATCGAAGTGCGGCAGCTCGGCCTCGACGCCCTCGCGGATCTTGACGATCGTGAAGTCGGGCGTGGACTGCAGCACGGTACCGCTGATGAGGTCACCGATGCGGCCGGAGAACTCCTCGTAGATCTGCTCGCGGGCGGAGTTGCGCACGATGGCGTTGATCTCGGCCTTGGCGTGCTGGGCGGCGATGCGGCTCGTGTTCTTGGGGGTGACGTCGATCTCCTCGAACTCGGTGAAGTTGCCCTCCTCATCCATGGAATCGTCGATCGGCTCCAGGCGGTAGACGTAGATCTTGCCGGTGGTGCGGTCGATGGTCACCTTGGCGCCCCACTCAAGATGCAGGATCTCGGCATAGCTCTTGGCGAGCGACTGCTCCAGGCGGTCGATCAGGTAGAGCTGGTCGATGTGCTTCTCCTGGCAAAGCTCCATCAGGGCGGACATCATGTCGGATGCTGCCATCTTACTTTCCTTCCTTCGCGGGCTTGAAGTCGTAGGTGGGCTTCAACTTGCACTTTTTAACATCAGAGAAATCGAGGGTAACGGACTCGCCGTCCTCGAGCTCGAGGGTCACGTTCGTCTCGGTGGCGGCGGCAATCTTGCCGGCGTACTTGCGACGGCCCTCGGTGGCGGTGGAGGTGAGCTCGCAGTTCTCGCCCACAAAACGGGCAAAGTCACTCGGACGGCGCAGCGGGCGCGCCATACCCGGGCTCGACACCTCGAGCGTATAGCTCGAAGAAATGGGGTCGAGCTCCTCAATCACATCGCCGACCCATTTGGTATTGGCCGTGACGTCATTGAGCGACAGGCTCTGACCCTCGGCACCCTCGATACGCACACGCACGCAGGGGGCCTTGGTGGCACCCACGAGCTCAACATCGACGATGTCGACATCGTGCTGGGGAGCGACGGCCTCGAGCGCGTCGATGATCGCCTGCTCGGTCTTGGTCTTGACCATTGCGGCACCTCCATCCATACAAAAAAGAAGCGGGGCCGAAACCCCACTTCTTTCAATTACAACTTCATTTGCAAGCAAACTATACCAATACCTGCACAAACGTGCAACCACAACACAAATCCGCAGGTCAGCGTGAGCACAGGTTCTCCACAAGAAATTGATAATTGGGTGTTGTCGCAAGTATCAATATCCAAAAAGAGGGGCGATTCCCCGCGGAATCGCCCCTCGCTTTTTCGTGTCAGCTATGCGCGCAGCGCTTACTTGACCACCAGGTTAACCAGCTTGCCGGGCACGCAGATGGCCTTGACGACCGTCTTGCCCTCAAGCCACTTGGCAACGGCGACCTCGGCGGCAGCCTGCATCTCCTCGTTGGAGGCGTCGCGGGCGACGTCGATGCGGCCACGGACCTTGCCGAGCACCTGTACGACGATTTGCACCGTGTCCTCGATGGACTCGGCCAGGTCAAACTCGGGCCAGGCGGCGGTGTAGGCGTTGCCCTCGCAGCCGAGCGCCTCGTGCCACAGCTCGTCGGCCCAGAACGGGCAGATGGGGGCAAGGACGCTCACGATATCCTTGGCCACGCCGTAGCACAGGGCCTTGTCACGGGAAGCGCCCTCGGTAGCGTTGAGGTAGGCGCTCGCGGCGTTGACGAGTTCCATGACAGCCGAAATCGCGGTGTTGAACTGGCCGCGGTCGAAGTCCTCGGTGCACTTGGCGATGGTGCGGTGACGCTCGCGATAGAGCTTCATAGCAACCTCATCGAGCGCGGACTTGTCGAAGGCCAAGTTGGCGTCACCGGACTGGACGAGCTGCCACACGATACGCCAGGCGCGCTTAATGAAGCGGTTAGCGCCCTCGACGGCCTTGGAATCCCAGTCGAAGTCCTTCTCTGGCGGGGCGATAAACAGGATCGCCAGACGCATGGTGTCGGCACCGTAGGGCTCAATAACCGAGCTCGGGGGCACAACATTGCCCTTGGACTTGGACATGGTGTCGCCGTTCTCGTCCTTGACCATGCCCTGGCACAGCAGGTTGGTGAAGGGCTCGTCCACACTCAGCAGGCCCAGGTCGCGCAGTGCCTTGGTAAAGAAGCGGCTGTAGAGCAGGTGCAGAATGGCGTGCTCGATGCCGCCGATGTAGTTATCGACGGGCATCCAACGGTCGGCGGCCTCGCGGGAGAAGGGCAGCTCGGTGTTGTGCGGATCGGTATAGCGCAGGTAATACCAGCTGGAGCAGGTAAAGGTGTCCATGGTATCGGTCTCGCGCTTGGCCGGGCGGCCGCAGACCGGGCAGGTGGTCTCGTAGAACTCCTTGCACTCGGCAAGGGTCTCGCCAGCGCCCAGGTCCAGGTTCTCGGGCAGCGTCACCGGCAGCTGATCCTCAGGCACGGGCACAATGCCGCAATGCTCGCAGTGGATGGCCGGGATGGGGTTGCCCCAATAGCGCTGGCGGCTGATGAGCCAGTCGCGCAGGCGGAACTCGACCTTACGACGACCGCAGCCCATGGCCTCGAGGTCGGCCACGATGGCAGCCTCGCCCTCGGAGTGCTTGCCGCCGCGCATACCGGTGTACTTGCCGGACTGGACGAGCGTGCCCTCGGCAGCGTGGGCGCAATCCCAGTCGACAGTCTCGGCATGGAAGGTATCGATGGTCTCGCCGCTGGCCTCGACGGCAGCGCGGTCGTCATCGTCCAGGATGATCGGCACAATAGGCAGGTCATACTTGCGGGCGAACTCAAAGTCGCGCTGGTCGCCGCAAGGAACAGCCATGACGGCACCGGTGCCGTAGTCGGACACGACGTAGTCGGCAACCCACACGGGGACCTTCTCGCCGTTGACGGGGTTCACCACGTAGCGGCCGGTAAAGGCACCGTGCTTCTCGAGGGTGCCCTGGGCACGCTCGACGGCAGAGATGTGCTTGGAGTCCTCGACGATCTTGGTGACGGCCTCCTCGTACTCCGTGCCCTCGACGAGCTCGTGCAGGCGCGCGTACTCGGGAGCCAGGACAAAGAAGGAGACACCGAAGAGCGTGTCGGCTCGCGTGGTGAAGACGGTGATCTTGCCCTCGTCGCCCTCGATGGGCTCGCCATCCTGGTCGCACAGGGTAAAGTCGACCTCGGCGCCCTCGGAGCGGCCGATCCAGTTGGCCTGCATCTGCTTGACGCGCTCGGGCCAGCCGGGGAGCTTCTCCAGATCGTCGAGCAGCTCCTGGGAGTACTCGGTAATCTTGTAGTACCACTGCTCAAGGTCGCGCTTCTCGGGCTCGGTGCCGCAGCGCCAGCACTTGCCCTCGGTGACCTGCTCGTTGGCCAGAACGGTCTTGCAGGTGGGGCACCAGTTGACCGGGTTCTTCTTGCGATAGACCAGGCCCTTTTCCCACAGCTTCTCAAAGATCCACTGACCCCAGCGGTAGTAGTCGGGGCTGCAGGTCTTGACCATGCGATCCAGATCGTAGGAGAAGCCCATGCGCTTCATCGTGGCGAGCGCCTGGTCCATGTTCTTATACGTCCAGGCGGCAGCCTGCGTGTTGTGCTTGATGGCGGCGTTCTCGGCAGGCAGGCCAAAGGCGTCAAAGCCGATGGGGTGCAGCACGTCGTAGCCGCGCATGCGGGCCTGACGGGCCATGGCATCGCCGATGGTATAGTTGCGCGCGTGGCCCATGTGCAGGTCGCCCGACGGATACGGGAACATCTCGAGCACGTACTTCTTGGGCTTGCTGTCGTCGGTGTCGACGGCAAAGAGGTTGGAGTCCTCCCAGGCCTTCATCCACCGGGACTCGATGGCCTGCGCGTCGTAGGCAGGGATCTCGTCCTTATGATCTGTGCAATCGCACATATCAGCTCCTTTAATCTTAGCTGGGGTCGGGCGGCTTGGCTTTATTCGCTACTGCGGACAGTCCTGCGCAAGACGAAGAGCACATTAAGTGCTCTTCTTTGCGTGCGGAACTTGTAGCGAACAAAGCCAAGCCGACCGACCCTAAGGTTAACTTGACTGATGATAGCAAATACGACAAGCGAGGTGCCTGCGACTTGCAGGCATCTCGCTTTATCTAAATAACGTGGTTGATACTCAACCTTTGTTTGTGACCCGTCCTAGCATGAACGGGTTTTCCGAGTGCCGCAGATTGGGCCGAAAGAGGAGCGACGCGTACTTTGGTACGCGAGCGACGGTTTGAGGTCCAAGGTACGGTGCTTGGGAAAGCCGCTTATCGATAAGACACAGACTGCTGGGAGTCTTTCACGACTACGTCGTGGGCTCCGCCTTCGACGATCGAGGTCGAGCTGACCAGGGTCAGGCGTGCCTTTTCCTGGAGCTCGGGGATCGAGAGGGCGCCGCAGTTGCACATCGTGGACTTGACCTTGTAGAGCGTGCCGCCCACGCCGTCCTTGAGGGAACCGGCGTAGGGAACGTAGGAGTCGACGCCCTCGACGAAGCTGAGCTTCGCGGCGCCGCCCAGGTCGTAGCGCTGCCAGTTGCGGGCACGCGCAGAACCCTCGCCCCAGTACTCCTTCATGTACTGACCGTTCACGTTGACGCGCTCGGTCGGGCTCTCGTCAAAGCGGGCGAAGTAGCGGCCCAGCATCATAAAGTCGGCGCCCATGGCAAGGGCGAGCGTCATGTGGTAGTCGTAGACGATGCCGCCGTCGGAGCACACGGGCACGTAGACGCCGGTCTCCTCGTAGTACTCGTCGCGAGCGCGGCAGACATCGATCAGCGCGGTGGCCTGGCCACGGCCGATGCCCTTGGTCTCGCGGGTGATGCAGATGGAACCGCCGCCGATACCGATCTTCACGAAATCCGCGCCCGCCTGTGCCAAAAAGCGGAAGCCCTCGCGGTCCACCACATTGCCTGCGCCCACCTTGACGCTGTCGCCGTATTTGGCGCGGATCCAGCTGATGGTGCGGCTCTGCCACTCGGAAAAGCCCTCGGAGGAATCGATGCACAGCACGTCCGCGCCCGCTTCCACCAGCGCGGGCACGCGCTCTGCGTAATCGCGGGTATTGATGCCCGCACCCACGATATAGCTCTTGTTTTTGTCCAGCAGCTCGTTCACGTTCTCTTTGTGGGAATCGTAGTCCTTGCGGAACACCATGCATTTCAGATGCTGGTTCTTGTCGATGAGGGGCAGTGAGTTGATTTTATTGTCCCAGATGATGTCGTTCGCTTCCTTGAGGGTGGTGTCCTCGTCGGCCACGACAAGCTTTTCAAACGGCGTCATAAACTCGCTCACGGGCAGATCCGTACTCATGCGGGAGATGCGGTAATCCCGGCTTGCCACGATGCCCAGCAGCTTTCCGTTGGCCGTGCCGTCGTCGGTTACGGCCACGGTGGAGTGGCCCGTTTTTTCCTTCAGGGCCAGGATATCGGCCAGCGTGGCGTCAGGGCGCACGTTGGAATCGCTGACGATAAAGCCCTTTTTGTAGCTTTTGACGCGCGCGACCATCGCCGCCTCGTCCTCCACGGACTGCGAGCCGTAGATGAACGAAACGCCGCCCTCCTTGGCGAGCGCGATGGCCATGGTGTCGTTGGACACAGACTGCATGATGGCCGATACCATGGGGATGTTCATGGAAAGCGGGCAATCCTCCTGCCCCTTGCGGTATTTCACCAGCGGGGTCTTCAGGCTGACGGCGGAGGGGATGCACTCGGACGACGAATAGCCGGGCACCAGCAGATATTCGCCAAACGTGCGGGAGGGTTCCGTGAAGTAAGTGGCCATAGTGATCTCCTTTTCTTTTTAATTGTTTACCCATTATAATAGCACACAGGGCCGCGTGCCGCAAAGGTTTTTTCACAAAAGTGCGCGTCCTGCGCACAGAAAATAACCTCTATTTCCGGGGGAATTGTGGGCAAATGGTACAAAACGGCCCCGTATGCAGCATACGGGGCCGTTTTGCCTTGTGAAATGGAGTTTGAAAAGGTTGGTGCAGCACCCAGGACCGCTGCTTTCTAGCCAAAACAACGATAGGAGGAGAGGGCCTGCACCCGATGAAAAAGTGCACTTGCAAGAGCCTTGTAACTTTCTTGCAACTAAATTGTAACCCTTTTGACATCACCTGTCAATAGGTTTTTCAAAAAAATTGTAACTATTTTTTAACTTTTACAATTCTTACACATTTGGTATGTTTTTGGGCGAAAATTTGCCAAAAAGGGCGTTCCCCGCTGCAAAAGGCACAGCCGCTCCGCAAAGCAGCTGCGGAAAAAGCGTTCCGCCGCCGGGAAGGCCTGCCGCCCGCTTACTCGGTCAGCGTCAGGTTTGCCTCAAAGTGTTTCTTTTCCCCGTCCGTTCCTACAAAATACCAGCCGTTCTCCCCTGTCTGCGCGCGCAGCAGGGTAAAGGAAGCGCCCATGGGCACCTCACTGTGATAGACGACGGCGAGCCGCGCGGGCGCGTGCGCGGCAATGCGCTCCAGAGGCACATGGTCGCAGACGATATCCGCATAATAGGTGTTGTTCATATGGCGGTTCTGGTCGCAGCGGGTATAAAAGGCCGTTTCCTCCGCCACGGGCTGCGCCTCCCCTTTTACCAGCGATACATCCAGCTCGCATACGGGCGGCTGGACGAACGGCATGGGCATGTCCTCCGGCGGACGGCGCAGGATGCGCTTCGTCCGTGTATCCACCAAGATCCAGCGGCTGTCCACCGCGCTCAGCACCGTGCCGTCCTGCGCGCACAGTGTGGTGTAGCGCCCATACACCGCGCGCTGGGGCGCGCTGGGCCTGGTTGCCAGCGTCACGCACTGCCCCGCGCGCACGGGCGCATAAAACTCCACGGCCAGCTTCGCCAGCAAAAACGCGGTGTGCGTGCGCGCGTACACCTCATTCGTCAGGCCCAGCAGGTCGCACTGGTCGGTGGATATCTGTTGGGCGCGCCGCAGGATGGCCCCCGGCGTCATACGGGCCTCGGCATCGCATTCATACGCCTTTACGGTAAAGCTCTCGGAATAAAAATCTGCATTCATCTGCTGTCTCTCCCTTTCGGCCGCGTCCGCCTGTTCCCGCGCCGCGCCCTGCGTGCGCACACCCGGACCGCCGCTTTCCCGCCTGTGCCCGTAAAAACGGCCCGCGGCCATTTTCTTGTTGCACAGCAAAACTATCCCGGCGTTCCCGCCCAGGGACCGGCCGGAAAGGCAAAAAAACAGCCTGCGGCTATTTTTTACAAAACCACACCGCCGCCCGGGGCGCGCGGTGTGCTATACTATAATAACACAAAAGGACAAAATCCGCACGCATGCAGAAAGGTTTGATTTTGTATATGGGTTATTACGGACGCTACACGGCCGCCTATTCCATCGGCTGTCTGCTGATGCTTTCACTTTATATCGCCGGTATTTTTTTGCACTGGGCCGCTTTCGGCGTGCTTCTGGTGCTTACGCTCGCGGGTGTGATGCTGCTGGCGGTGATTTGCAGCGTGCTGGGCACGCGCCGCTTCAATGCGGCGTACCAGCGCTTTCTTACGAGCTGCGACGCCGCGGCGTTTCTGGCCGAGATACGCGGGTGCCAACGCTGGCAGAACCGCAGCACGCGGCCCAACCTGACATTGAATGAAAGCTTTGCCCTGCAGGCGCTGGGGCGCGGCCCCGAGGCGCTGGAGGCGCTGTCCCGCATGGGGATGGACCGCGTGCCCCGCCGCAGCAAAAGCTACCTGCAGCAGCTCCGCCTGAGCGTTTATACGCGCCAGGCCAGCATCGCCATCGGCCTGGAAGATTACGCCGCGGCCCGCAGCCAGCTCGCATATCTGCGTGACGAAGTGCGCACGCTGCCGGCGGGCAACGCGCTGTTCGGGCATTTCAGCAAGGCGGTGCTGGACCTGGAGCACATGATGGCCGTGCAGCGGGGCGAGCCGGGCGGCCACACCGCCTATTTCCGCACCGAGCTGGGGCTTGCTCCCAACAGCTACCTCCGGGCGCAGGCGAGCTATTATCTGGCCTGCGCACTGCTTCTGGAGGAAAACGATGCAGCCGGCGCCGTTCCCCTGTATGAGCAGGCCCGCGCGCTTGCGCCCCAGCTCTGGGTGGCGGCGCGGGCAGGCGCCGCGCTGAACGCTCTGCATACGCTGGAAGCTGCGCAGCCCTCTGCCGGGATATAAAACGGCGCCAGAGCGGGCCGGCGGCCGCCACAGTTTTGTAACATTCATACCGGACGGATGTGGTATAATAATTTCAAGTCCGCCGCTTGTGCGGCTGCGCGCACTTCGTGCGCTGATGCGCTTTTGCGCATGGGCTTGAGAACATTGAACCATGCAAAATTTCAGCGGACGAAATTTTGTTAAAGCCGCGCCGTGTGGCGGCCCCGCCGGCGGGCAATCCTAACAATGGCCCGCATCATCTTCCGGAAAGCAGGTATTTTTTATGATGGACCGCAAAAAGCTTTTGCTTCTTTATAACCCCAGCGCGGGGCGCGCGCAAACCTCCCGCAACCTGGACATGCTGCTGCAAAAATTCTGCACAGGCGGCTGCGAGACGACCGTATATCCCATTCTGGACGGGCTGAACGCAGAGGACATTCTGGCCGGGGCCGAAAGCGCGGGCTACGACATTGTGGTATGCTGCGGCGGCGACGGCACGCTGCACCATACGGTGAACGGCCTGCTGCGCCTGGAGCAGCCGCCTCTGCTGGGCTATATTCCAAGCGGCAGCACCAACGATTTCGCCGCCTCTCTCGGCCTGCCCAAAACGCCCGAGGACGCCGCGGACGCCGTGGTCAACGGCCGGCCGCATGCCATCGACGCAGGGGATTTCGGCGGTGAGCTGTTCTGCTATGTGGCCGCCTTCGGCGCCTTTTCCGCTGTTTCCTACGAAACGCCCCAGAACATGAAAAACGCCATGGGGCACCTTGCCTACATCATTGAAGGCGTCAAACGCCTGCCCATCGGGGAAAAATATCCTGCCCGCGTGGAGGTTGGAGACCAGGTGTTCGAGGAGGAATTTTTGTTCTGCTCCATTTCCAACACAACGTCCATCGGCGGCTTTTCGCTGGACAAAAGCGTGGAAGCCACACTGGACGACGGCGAATTCGAGGTGCTGCTCATCAAAGCGCCCACAAGCGTGGCGGAAGCGAACACCATCGTCTCCAAGCTGCTGGCCCGGGATTTCAACAACGAGCTGATCCATCTGCTGCATGCGGACAGCGTAACGGTACATTTCCCCACGCCCACAAAGTGGACGCTGGACGGCGAGTACGGCGGTGAGCACACTGATGTATCCGTACAGGTGCTTGCCAACGCGCTGCACATGGTCTTTTGAGGGAGGGCCGCCTTCCCTCAGCAAAGGCCTTTCTTACAAAAAAACCTCCTGCCGGGGGGGAGGACACTTTGTAAGGACGTATAGACTTTGTAGAGGTGCTGTATGGTTAGAGAAATTTACGAAAACGAGCTAAGTAAATTGTTAAATCTGTATCTATATCTGCACGAGAAGTCTGTACCGGAAAGGACGGAACATTTAAAAACGACATGGGAAACGATTATAAAAGATAAAAATCATCACATTATAGTGAATGAGGCTGATAATAAAATCGTATCCTCTTGTGTTTGCGTAATAATTCCTAATTTAACAAGAAATGTCCGGCCGTACGCCTTTATAGAAAATGTTGTTACTTTAAAAGACTACCGCGGCAGAGGGTATGCAACAGAATGTTTGAATTATGCCAAAGAAATTGCCAAAATGGAAAATTGTTATAAAATGATGCTGCTCACCGGTTCAAAGGAAGAGTCAATACTTAAGTTTTATAGAAGCGCAGGGTATAACAGCAGTGATAAAACCGCTTTTATTCAATGGCTTGAATAGGACAATTTTCCGTTTATCAAAAAACAGCATATGGCGACTGTGCTGGTGTGAGCGTGTCCACAGGTATAACGAGCATCGGATTGCGGCACTGCAGTCCAAAGTAGAAGTCCGCACCCTGAAAAGGGTACGGACTTCATTGATTCATGCATTTTCTAAGGAACTTCCTTACGAGGGGATTCCCGGCAGGAGGTTTTTTGTATCCGGCGGACGGAAAGCAAAAACGTGCCAGATCAATACAGCAGCATCCCAAAGTAAGTCACTGTATTTTCTCCGCCGTTATAGGTCAGGCCGGCTTTTGCCGCCAGGCTTGCAACATCGATCCCGAAGCCTTCCAAAGAGGGAAACAGCATTTCCGGCATTCTGCATGCACCCTCCGGATAGGTGCAGGCTTCGCATCTGTTACAGCCTTCATTGGACAAAAGAAGGAATGAAGAAAGCTGGTTTTTCACAAGGATATACAGCCTGTCACACAGCTTTTTAAACGCCCCGTGTCCTTCGGTCATTCCTTCGTAATCAAAAGGGTCTGTCAAAGGATATACGGCGTCAAAAACCATCGCCTTTTCATACCGGAGGCACCGCTGCCTGCACTGTTCAACCGTTCCAACCGCGGGAGGGCACGCCCAGGTTCTTCCGTACAAGCGGCAGGTATCGTTTTCGCAGATCTTCCGAACCGCATCGCTGAACAGGATCTCCGCTGTGGAAATAAACCCGTATCGGCTTATCCCTGTTTTCTTCAAATCACGGTCCCGCAAGCCGAGAATAATACATCCCATATGAATTCAGGCCTCCTGTCCTGCCGCCTGTGCGGCGGGACGTTTTACTCCTCCTGCGCTTTCTTGTGCCGGTGTGCGCGCAGAATGCATTCGGCCACGCCCTCTGCGGAGATGTCCTCCGCCGTCAGGAACGGCGCACCGGTCTGCTGCGCCAGCGCGCGGGCCGTCACCGGGCCGATGCACACGCACACAGCGCCCTTCGGCGCCGCGCCGCAGGCGGAGAACCATGCCCGCACGCCGCCCGCGCTGGCAAACGCCAGATAGTCTGCCTCCGCATTGGGCGATGCCGCGGCATATTCCGTTTTGTACAGCGTATATTCCCGCACCGAAAAGCCTTGAGCCGTCAGGATGCCGCGCATCTCCGGGCTGCTTTCCGCGGCGCGAAACAGCAGGATCTCTTCGCCGGGGCCGGCGGCGGCGCACAGCGCACGGGCCAGTTCCGCGCCTGTGGCCTGCTCCGGGCACAGATCCGCCGTGATGCCCCTCT
>URIJ01000027.1 GCA_900547835.1 uncultured Collinsella sp. | reverse complement strand
GTACTCGAGGACGATAACGTTCACGAGGATGCCCCGTACTTCTACCTGACCCAGCTGGCCGCTAAGTGCACCGCCAAGCGCATGGTGCCCGACTACATCTCCGAGAAGAAGATGCGCGAGCTCAAGCTGTCGAAGGGCGAGACCGCCGGCAACGGCGATTGCTACACCTGCATGGGTTGCCGTAGTTTCCTGACGCCCGACCGTTCGGGCAACGGCTTTAACAATGTCGCCAACGCGCTGAACTATGACCCGAACAAGCCCAAGTACTATGGTCGCTTTAACCAGGGCGTTGTGACCATCAACCTGCCTGATGTCGCACTGAGCTCGCACCAGGATATGGACAAGTTCTGGAAGATCTTCGATGAGCGCCTTGAGCTGTGCCACCGTGCCCTGCTGTGCCGTCATGAGCGCCTGATGGGCACGCTTTCGGATGCCGCGCCGATTCTTTGGCAGTACGGCGCCCTGGCGCGTCTGAAGAAGGGCGAGACGATCGATAAGCTGCTCGTGGGCGGCTATTCCACCATCAGCCTGGGCTATGCCGGCCTGTATGAGTGCGTCAAGTACATGACGGGCCACAGCCACACCGAGAAGGAGGGCACGCCCTTTGCCATGGCCGTCATGCAGCGCATGAACGACAAGTGCGCCGAGTGGAAGGCCGAAAGCGATATCGACTTCTCGCTGTACGGCACGCCGTTGGAGTCGACGACCTACAAGTTCGCCAAGTGCCTGCAGCGCCGTTTTGGCATTATCCCGGGCGTTACGGACAAGGGCTACATTACTAACAGCTATCACGTTCATGTGTCCGAGGAGATTGATGCTTTCGATAAGCTCAAGTTCGAGGGTATGTTCCAGCAGCTTTCGCCGGGCGGTGCCATCTCCTACGTCGAGGTTCCCAACATGCAGGACAACCTCAAGGCTGTCATCCGCGTGATGCAGTACATCTACGACAACATCATGTACGCCGAGCTCAACACCAAGAGCGACTACTGCCAGGTGTGCGGCTACGACGGTGAGATCAAGATTGTCGAGGATGACGGCAAGCTGGTGTGGGAGTGCCCCAACTGTGGCAATCGTGACCAGGAGAAGATGAACGTCGCCCGTCGTACGTGCGGCTACATCGGTACCCAGTTCTGGAACCAGGGTCGAACCGAGGAGATCCGCGACCGCGTGCTGCATCTCTAATAACCATCCCAGGCTGCCCCGTAGCGAGGCCCCGGACCTTTACTCGCTATTTCGAACAGTCCTGGCTCACGACGGAGGCGCCACTGGCGCCTCCTGTTCGTGCGGAACTCATATCGAGCAAAGGTCCGGGGCCTCGCTACGGGGCAGTCAAGTTGACGTAACTGAGATGCAGCTCGTGGTCTGCTCACTCCTCGAAGTTCTTAGCGGACATGAGTTGACTTGCAACAACGCTTTGCTTGCGATGACGGTTGAGCTGCAACAAAGTTTTTATTAGACCTCGAACCCTATACTCGATGTTCGCTTCGTTCATTGAGTTACCCTTTGCATGAGGTCGGGACATATCGTCCCGCCCGCAGTTTCGCAGGCCGAAGGCCGAGAATGTTTGAGGACGGGATGATATGTCCCGGCCTCCCGGGAGAGTTACCTATGAACTACGCGAACATTAAGTATTTCGACATTGCTGATGGAGAAGGCGTTCGTACTTCTCTGTTTGTGAGTGGGTGCCGTCGTGGGTGCAAGAACTGCTTTAACTCTGTCGCGTGGGACTTTGCTGCGGGTGAGCCGTTCGATCGTGCCGTCGAGGACAAGATTATCGAGAGCCTCGATCATCCCTTTATTGACGGCCTGACGATTCTGGGCGGCGAGCCTATGGAGCCCGAGAATCAGACGGGGCTCGTTGACTTTATCGAACGCGTGCGTGCGGCCTATCCCGCGGGGTCAGGAAAGACCATTTGGTGTTTTACCGGCGACGTGCTCGAGGAGCTTATGCCGGGTGGTCGTCACCATACCGAGGCGACGGACCGTATCCTTGCCTGCCTCGATATGTTGGTGGATGGCCCGTTTGTTCAGGAGCTGTACGATATTTCATTGCGTTTTAGGGGCTCGAGTAACCAGCGTGTGATCGATATGAACGCTACGCGCGACCGTGCTGAGCGCGAGGGTGTTGCGCTTTGTGATGCGGTTGAACTTTGGCGGGACGATCCAGTCTATTCGACCCATACTATGTAGCTTGTGGCCGATGCCAAAGGGCGTGGTACCATAGCGCGAACGCAAAATCGGAAAAGTGAGGCCCAGATGATCGATCAGGAAAAAGTCGAGGCCGCCATTAAGCTGTTGCTTGAGGGCATAGGCGAGGACCCAACTCGTGAGGGCCTGCTGGAGACCCCGGCGCGCGTTGCCCGTATGTATGGTGAGATCGCCGGCGGTATGGACCAGAGTGCCGAGGAGCACCTGTCCAAAACCTTTGCCGTCGCTTCGAACGATTTGGTTATCGAGCGCGACATCACGTTCTACTCGCTGTGCGAACATCATCTGCTGCCGTTTTATGGCAAGGCCGCCATTGGTTATATCCCCAACGGCCGTGTCGCAGGGCTCTCTAAGCTTGCCCGCACGGTTGAGGTCTACGCCCGTCGTCTGCAGCTGCAGGAGCAGCTGTGCGCACAGGTTGCCGATGCCCTCATGGAGTATCTCGCTCCCCAGGGAGCGATTGTGCTCATGGAGGCTGAGCATATGTGCATGACCATGCGCGGCGTGCAAAAGCCTGGCACCAAGACCGTGACGCTCGCTCGCCGCGGCGTCTTTGAGACCGATCCGTCGCTCGAGGAGCGGTTCTTTAGGATGCTGGGCCGTTAGCATGAGGGTCGTCAACGACTTTACATCGAAGACCGATGAGGGGACGCCGCGTCGCGGCTTCATGGCTTCGGGCCTGGCCCCCTTTGATGCCATGCCTCGCATTGATTACATTTGTGCCAACGGGCTGTTCCGGCGGCACCTGGGCAACATTGCACAGTTGGAATCGGGGCGCATCTTCTGCCGCCACGGTATTGACCATCTGCTCGATGTCGCTCGCATTATGTGGATCAAGAATCTCGAGGAACAGCTCGAATTTGACCGCGAGGTCATCTACGCCACGGCACTTCTTCACGATATCGGCAAAGATGAACAGTATGAATCGGGTATATCCCATGATGTTGCAAGCGAACGCGTCGCTGATGCGATTCTCGGCGGCATGCCCGATGACGTGGCGTTTGAGCCGGCCGATGCCGCAGCCATTAAGACGGCCATTCTGGGCCATCGAAAGCTGCGCGTGAACAGCCAACCGCTTGAGCGTCTGCTCTATGCGGCCGATAAAGCGTCGCGCGCCTGCTTTGCATGCCCCGCGCGCAATGCTTGCAACTGGAGCGATGATAAAAAGAACCTGTCGATTCGCGTGTAGTTAGTTTGCGCGGTCGGGGTTCTAAACGAAGGAGACGATCGCGATGAGCAATAAGAAACTGCCCGAGAATGCAACCAAGACTGAAGGTGCCGAGCTCGCCCGCCGTGGAAGGGGCGAAATATCCACCGCAACGGCGGTACCCCACGTGAGCTATGACGATCTGCGCCATGCCGACCGCATCACCGTTGAAGGTCTTGAGGTTTTTGCTAACCACGGCGTATATCCCGAAGAGAACGCGCTGGGCCAGAAGTTCATCGTGTCCCTGGTGCTCTATGCCGACCTGCGTGCAGCGGGGGAGCACGATAACCTGGACGCCTCGATTGACTACGGCTCGGTATGCCACGATGTCGATGGCTATCTGCGCGAGCATACGTTTAAGCTCATCGAGGCTGCAGCCGAGGGCGTGGCCCAGATGCTGCTACGTCGTTACCCCCTGCTGCTTGGCGTGCGCGTTAAGCTCGATAAGCCTTGGGCGCCCGTCGGTCTTCCCCTGGCAAGCTGCGGTGTCGAGATCGAGCGTGTGCGCTAACCGGTTCTAATACGTCTCTATGGGTGGCTGCTTGAGTCGCTGAGAAAGTGCTCTATTGTTGGGGCAGTATGTGTCGAGCAGGACGTGGAACCGCTGGTTGTGGCTTGGCTCGAGCAAGTGGACGAGCTCGTGGGCGACAACCATGTCGAGGCATTCGACGGGGTAGGCGGCGAGCTCGCGCGCGATGCGAATGGCGCCGGATTTGGGCGTGCATGATCCCCAGCGCGTTTTCATGCTGCGCACGGAAACGCGGGAAACGGCGACACCCATTGCGATTTCGTATGCGTGCACCATATCGCGCAGTGCCGATGTGACCTCGGACGTATAGAGCTGGTCAATATGGGCTTGGATCTCACTGGGCGTTAAGCCGTCGAGGGTCGCGTTCCACTTGGCCTGCGGACGTCCGTTTGGCTCGTCGGTACCCATAAAACTTGCGAAGGTAGCCTGCTTGGGCCGCGGTGCGGGTGATGCAAAGTTGTGGTCGAGTGCGTCCTGTACCGTGATGGGCTTGCCCCAAAGTGCAATGATGGACGAGGGGCTGAGCGGCTCTCGTGCCGTCGCCTGACGCTGCTCGCGCTGGGCAAGTCGGCTGGTAATCCAGGCGCTGTTGCGCTTCACAAACGCTTCGATACGCTCGCGGGTGGCGCCGAGCGGTGCGCTGGCGTGGACCTCACCGCTCGAAGTGACGCGTAGGTTGAAGTTCTTGACGCACTTTTTGGTAACGACGACGGGGATGGGCGTCCCATCCGGTCGGGATGCGGAAATCGTAAACTGCTGCGTCAAAAGCGGTCCTTCAGATTGGGGACGGGCCGGCATGTCGACCGTTCGGCATGCCGGCCCGCTCAAGGGATGTGAAATTAATAACGCTCAAAGAAGGCGAGCGCGTTGTCGCTGCAGAGCTTTTGCATCACGGTCTTGCCAAAGTGCTTGGAGAGCATGTTCTGGAACTCGGGCATCATGCTGGCATCGGAGAGGAAGGCGGGCACAGTGGCGCCGTCCCAGTCGCCACCGAGTGCGATGACGTCCTCGCCGCCCAGGTCGAGCCAGTGCTCGATATGTGCCGCTAGCTGGTCGAAGGTGACGTCTGCGGCGGTCTTGTCGGCTGCGTCGTTGGAAAGGAACTCGCTGCAGTAGTTGAGGCCGACGATACCGCCCATGTCGCGAATGGTGCGGAACTGGTCGTCGGTAAGGTTGCGTTTGACGCCGCAAACCGCACGGGAGTTGGAGTGGCTGGCGACGAAGGGACGTGTGGCGTGGGCGACAACCTCGTCAAAGCACTCATCGTTGAGGTGGGAGACGTCAAGCACCATGCCGGCGTGCTCCATCTGCGTAAGTGCCTCGATGCCGGCGGCGGTGAGGCCGGCGTGGGTATCGTGTCCGCTCGCGAGCGGTCCCTGCGCATTCCAGCTGAGCGATGACATGAGTACGCCCAAGCTCTTGAGCACCTCGATCAACGCGGGGTCCTCGGCAAAGAACGTGGCGTTTTCGATGGTGTGGATGCAGGCGACCTTGCCGTCTTTGAGCGCGGGGCGAATGTCTGCCGCGCTGCGTACGTTGACCATGCGGTCGTGGTTGAGCATTGCCTGGCCGCTCATATGCGCCATGATCTGCGCCTGGAAGCGCGCGGCGTGGGCGGTGGGAATCTCGTCGGGGACAAACGTGGCGAAGCACTGTGCCCACGGCGTGTTGCCGATCTTTGCGAGCGAGATGGCACAGGCGTTACCCTCGATGAGGTCGAAATCTTGCGGATGCGTTTCGTCGCCGGGGAAATAACCGTCGGTGCCGGCGGTAAAGCGCAGGTCGAGATCGAGCGTGGCCCAGCCGATGCGGTCGGCGGTGTCGCAGTGTAGGTCAAATACGGGATATGCCATGGTTCCTCCGGTTGCAGCGTTTCTTTGCAAACTGTCATTGAATTGTATGACTAGGGTATAGTTAGCGCCATATGTTCACGGCGGCCCGCGTTGTGCGCCGCCCTTATCACGGAGGTTACCATGTCCAACCAGGGCAAGAAGGTCAAGACTCATTATCGCGGCACGCTCGACGACGGCACGCAGTTCGATAGCTCCTACGATCGCGGCGAGCCGCTGGAGTTCACCTGCGGCGCCGGTCAGATGATCAAGGGCTTCGACGCCGCTGTTGTCGACATGCAGGTGGGCGAGAAGAAGACCGTGCACATTCCTGCTGCCGATGCCTACGGCGAGCACAACCCCGAGATGGTCCTGACCTTCCCGGCCGAACAGGTTCCCAACATCGAGCAGATCGAGAAGGGCATGAAGCTCTTCCTGTCCACGCCGAGCGGCATGCCCGTCCCCGCCGTCGTCATCGACGTAACGCCCGAGGCCGTGACGCTCGACGCCAACCACGAGCTGGCCGGCAAGGACCTCAACTTTGATATCGAGCTCGTCGAGGTCGAGGGCTAGAGTATGCCTGAACGCTTGGTTTCGACGACATGCTTGGGAAATCTCAACGATCCGTCCTATGAACTCCTACTTCGCCGGGAGCTGGGCGGTGTCTTTGAAGTTGACGAGCTCCTGCTCGATTGGGACCAGGCTGATGCGCGCACGTTTGTGGGCGTGACGGAGCTGGGACGCACGATCGATGTTCGGCTGGATACTGCCGACGGCGGTCGTCTTGCCGATGGCGACGTGCTCGCCATCGACCGTTCGGGCATGGTGCCCGTGGCGGTTGTCGTGCGCCTGCGCAGCGCCGAGGTTTATTTGGTCGAAGTTGACCGCATGGACCCGATTGCGCTCGCGCATGCGTGCTGGGAGATCGGCAACATGCATGCGCCGCTCTTCCGGGGCGACTCGGACGAGCATACCGTGCGCATGTATACGCCGGTGCAGCCTGTTTTGGGCCGCATGCTCCGGGGCGTCGAGGGCGTTTGGCTCTCGGTGGTTACCCGTGAACTCGATGCGGACCGGCGCTTTGCGTCGAGTGCGGCGGAGGTCGTCGTGAGCATAGCTCCCGACTTTGCCATCGTAAAAAAGACGCGCGGCTAAGTGCGCGTATGCGCAAGACGGGCTTTGAGGGGCGACCGATCAAGGTCCGTCTTGCTGTTGATATGAGGCTTTGGGGGAAGCATATGGGTCTTGAGGGAATCAAGCTGATTGCATGCGATTTGGACGGCACGTTGCTGCATCCGGGGGAGCGCGAGCCGCGTTCCGAGGCCTTTGAGCTTATCGATGAGCTGCATCGTCGCGGTATCGTGTTTATGCCGGCGAGTGGCCGTCAATATGCGAGCTTGCGCTACCTGTTTGCCCCGGTGGCCGATGAGCTCGCCTATGTATGCGAAAACGGAACCCTGGTGATGAGCGAGGGGCGTGCCGTTGTCAAGCGCTCCATGGAGCGTAGTCTTGCTATGGATATCGCGAATGCCGTGGTTGCGTATCCCCATGCCGACGTGACCCTTTCGTGTGAGGGGCGCCTCTACACCATGAGCGGCAACGACGCGTTTGTTGAACACCTGCGTTATGAGGTCCACTGCGATGTGGCGGTGGTCGACCGTCCCGAGGACATTGACGAGGACGTCATTAAGATTGCCTTCCAGACGCCCGAGGCAGAGCAGCCGGCGGCGCTGGAGTATTTCGAGCGCCACTTTAGCGACTGTGTCGACGTGATGACGTCGGGAACCGAGTGGACGGACTTTATCGGCTTTGATTCGGGTAAGGGTTCCGCGCTTGCCGATTACGGTCGTGCCCTGGGAATTTCGCCCGATGAGATGATGGCGTTTGGCGATAACGAAAACGACCGCGACATGCTCAACGTAGTGGGCCATCCCTATCTAATGGAGAGCTGCAATCCCTCTATGCGTGGCATCAACGACCGCGTCCGTTACGTACGCACGGTCGAAGAGGAGCTGCGTCGCCTGCTCGCCGAGTAGATATTTGGGACATGCCTAGAAATGTACTGTTTGCTGTAGCGGATGGGCAAGTAGATTTGCAGGCATGTCCCAAAGGCTACTGGCAGTCGGGGCAGAGTCCCTCAAAGATGGTGTAGTGCGAGCTGACGCTCCAGCCGATTTGCTCGGACGCCTTGGCGTCGAGCTGGGCATCGAAGGGGAGTGGTACGTCGATGACGCGGCTGCACGAGGTGCAGATGATATGCGCATGCGGCTCGACGGTGCGATCGAAGCGGCTGCCGCCCGGCGTCTTGATGGAGAGGATCTCGCCGGCATCGGCCAGGAGATTGAGGTTGCGGTAGACCGTGCCGCGGCTGATTTTGTCATCCTGCTCGCGCACGACGTTGTAGATCTCATCGGCGGTGGGATGGTTATAGCTTTGGCGCACGGCGTCAAGAACCAGCTTTCGCTGCCTGGTATTCCTTCTTTGCACCGCCATGCGCCTCGCCTCTTTTCTATTAACGGTCGTAGGTAAATGATACCGTATTTAGCACACAATACTAATAATGAGGACTGAAACCGTCTTCATTGGCAAGTGGGGCTCGGGCCTGGGCGTCTACGAGGCGAAAACGCGTTCCCATGCACTCGTAGGAGGCATGAAGCGCCTCGAGATGAGATAGGATGTTTGCCGGAGCTCCCTGTATCTCCATCTCGACTGAGCCGTCTTCCATGTTACGCACCCAGCCGGTGAGGGAGCGTGCCTGCGCGAGGTTGGTGTTGGTAAAGCGAAAGCCAACGCCCTGGACCTGCCCTGCCCAATGCAGGAAATAGCGCAGGGGAGTGTCTTGAGTGGCCTCGTCGCTTGCGAGCACGGTAAGCCTGCGGCGTAGCTCGAGCTCGACGTTCGATGGTCTTTGAGGTTCTCGACTGCCGCCAGTGACGCTGGAGAAGAACGTATCGAAAAAGCCCATTGCTAGGCCTGCTGCTCTGCGTCGGCGGGGAAGGTGATGCCTGCCTGCTGACGCACGGCGTCCATGATGCGCAACGAGACGAGGGTGACGTCGCGATAGTGGCCAAGCTCATGGCGTCCCGCCGGAGTCTCCCAAATCTCTTCCTTAACGTTATCGATGCCGCCGATGGCGGTGATAAAGTCTGTGAGTTCGTATTCCATAGTGTTGCTCGATTTGGGCAGGTCGAGCACGCGGCCGTTGTCTCCCTGTTCGCGCGGTGCCTCGGTCGCCGAGCCGCGTACGACGTCGCCGCGATAGTCGATGCGGACGTTGCGGGGCGTGGACAGATGGTCGATCTGGATAGTGCCACGCTCGCCTTCGATCTGCGAGGGCAGCAGGTCATTCGTAATTTTGGAGTGCGCGAGCTCGACGGAGATACGCCCTCCGCCATAACTGGCGAGAATGGAGCCGCAGCCGTCGATGGGGCCATGGGTGAGCTCTTGCGTTGAGGGGTCGAGCAGCGTGGTCATGCTGGTGAGACCGGAGGGCATGCCGAAGATCTCGACCATGGGCTCGACGGTGTAGACGCCAATGTCCATGAGGGAACCCGATGCCATATTGCAGTCGAAGATATTGGTGGCACGTCCCGCGAGAATCTCGTTGTAGCGCGAGGAATACTTGCCAAAGCGCAATGAGGCGCGGCGGATGGGGGCAATCTCGCCCAGGACGTCCTCGATGGCGTGGAAGGCGGGATCGTGGAGGGGACGCATAGCCTCGAGGGCCACGACACCTGCTGTCTCGGCAGCGCGAAAGACCTCGAGCGCCTGCGCTTCGGTGGCGCAGAAGGGCTTTTCGACGATGACATGCTTGCCACCGGCGATGCAGGCAAGGGCCTGCTCGTAGTGAAGTGCGTTAGGGCTGCCGATATAGACGGCGTCGACGTCGCCGGCTGCCGCAAGCTCATCGAGTGACGTAAAGTTTCGCTCGCCACCGCGCTCGGCGGTAAAGGCAGTACCGCGCTCGGCATCGCGCGAGAGCGTGCCCACAAACGCGGCTTGGTCGTTGGCGTTGACGACCTGGATAAAGTCGTCGGTAATCATGGATGTGCCGATGGTCGCTATACGCAGCATGTATCCCCCTCGTGCCGTTCGGTTTACAGGATGAGTGTAGCGCGAGGGGGCAGGAAATAGCGTGCGAAAACGCCGTTACAGGTCGCTCTCGTTAAAGCCGGTGTCGATATCGAGGTTGCTGCCGTCGGCCGCCGTGGTGGCGAGCTCATCGCAGCGCTCGTTGAGCTCGTGACCGGCGTGACCCTTAACCCAGATGAACTCAACCTTGTGCTTGCTTTTGGCGGTGAGCAGGCGCTCCCACAGGTCGCGGTTCTTGACGGGCTGCTTGTTGGCGGTTTTCCATCCGCGCTTTTTCCAGCCGTCGATCCAGTGCTTGTTAAAGGCGTTGACGACGTACTGCGAATCGGAATGGACCTCGACCTCGCAGGGGCGGTTGAGCGCCTCGAGCGCCACGATGACGGCCATGAGCTCCATGCGGTTGTTGGTCGTCTTGGCGTAACCGCGCGAAAGCTCGGAAGTGAAGGTTTTGCCGGCGGGGTTGGTGTATTTGAGCACGGCGCCATAGCCGCCGCGTCCCGGGTTTGATCGGGCCGAGCCGTCGGTATAGATGATGACCTTCACATGGTTCCTTTCGCTGGGTGCTTTTCTCGTGGGTGTTCATTGTAGCGCCACGTCCGTTGAGGGCTAGTGTTCCACCGCTTCTACCTCGTTGCCCGAGGGCTGGCTTTCGCGGATGATGCGGTCGAGCTCGTCGAGGTATTGCTGCAGCAGGGGAGAGGCCCTGCGCTCGTCGTGCATGATGTAGCCTACGTGCATCGTCGGGGCGTCTGCCAGCGGGATCGATGCCATGCCCCATTGCATTTCATTGGAGAGGACACCGGTCGACAGGGTGTAACCGTTCGACGTGATAAGTAAGTTAGTAAGTGTTCCGCGGTCCGAGATTCGTATGTTGCGGTCGCAAGGGATATAGCTAAAAGGTTCCTCGGCGTAATAGAAGGAGTTTGAGGTTCCCTGCTCAAAGCTGTAGCGCGTATAGGGCGTGAGGTCGGCAAGGGACAGCTGCGGGCGGCGGGCAAGCGGGTGGCGCTCGCTAACGAAGACGTGGACCGTCGCGTCGAATAGGGGATGGAAGCTCGCGCGCGCATCGGCAAAAGCCTTCTGCAGAACGCGGGCGTTAAAGTCGTCCAGATAGAGGATGCCGATGTCGCTGCGAAACGCGCGGACGTCATCGATGATCTGCGATGTGGTGGTCTCGCGCATGATGAACTCGAACTTGCTGTCGCGGCAGCGCTCGACCACGTTGACAAAGGCCTCGACCGAAAAGGCGTAGTGCTGGGCGGAAATGGCGAGGCGGGCTTGCGGGGTGCCACCGTCCTCGTAGCGTGCCTCGAGCATGTCGGCCTGCTCTACGACCTGGCGCGCATAGCCCAAAAGCTCGGTGCCGTCGTTGGTGAGCGTGACGCCGCGGCTGGAGCGCGTAAAGATCTCCAGATGGAGCTCTTGTTCTAGGCTTTTGACGGCGTTTGAGATGTTGGACTGAGCGGTATAGAGGCGCTGAGCTGCGGCGTTGATTGAGCCGGACTCTGCCACGGCGATAAGAAAACGAAGCTGCTGGAGGGTCATCGGTGCCCGTCCTTTCGATAGCTATCTAAAAAACCGATAACAGGTTAGCGCTTTTAAGTGATTGACCGAGCGAAACAATGCTCGTACTATTCAAAACACACAAAGGCGGTAGGTAATTAAACCGACCACGGAACCGGGATGCGAAAGGAGGCCCGCATATGAATTGCTTACCAAGACGAATGCCGGGCTCCTGTTTGCGCCCGTCGGCGTGATCAGGAGACAGCGACTTACTTCTCTCTTATTTTTACTTTCGTTCGATCAAGGAGATCATCATGAGCCAGTTCATCAACAACCCCGAGCACACCTTTGGTTTCGATACCCTGCAGCTTCACGTTGGCCAGGAGAGCGCCGATCCCGCATCCGACTCCCGCGCCGTGCCTATCTACCAGACCACGAGCTATGTGTTCCGCAACTCCCAGCACGCCGCCGACCGCTTTGGTCTTGCCGATGCTGGTAACATCTACGGCCGTCTGACCAACTCCACCCAGGGCGTCTTCGAGGACCGTATCGCCGCGCTCGAGGGTGGCGTGGCAGGTCTCGCCGTCGCCTCCGGTGCTGCTGCCATCACCTATACTCTGCAGGCTCTTGCCCAGGCCGGTGACCACGTGGTGGCTCAGAAGACCATCTACGGTGGCTCCTACAACCTGCTGGAGCATACACTCTCCCAGTTTGGCGTCGAGACCACCTTCGTCGATGCCCACAACCTGGACGAGGTCGAGGGCGCCATCAAGGACAACACCACGGTCGTCTATCTCGAGACGCTCGGCAACCCCAACTCCGACATCCCCAACATCGACGCCATCTCCGAGATCGCCAAGAAGCACGGTCTGCCGGTTGTCGTCGACAACACCTTCGGCACCCCGTATCTGTTCCGTCCGCTGGAGCATGGTGCCAACATCGTCGTCCACTCCGCAACCAAGTTCATCGGCGGCCACGGCACCTCGCTGGGCGGTGTGATCGTCGACGGCGGTAACTTCGATTGGAAGGCGAGCGGAAAGTACGCCCAGATCGCCGAGCCCAACCCCTCCTACCACGGCGTTTCGTTTGCCGAGGCTGCCGGTCCCGCCGCCTTCGCAACCTATGTCCGCGCTATCCTGCTGCGTGACGAGGGCGCCTGCATCAGCCCGTTCAACGCCTGGGTCCTGCTCCAGGGCACCGAGACTCTGTCGCTGCGCGTTGACCGTCATGTTGAGAACACCAAGAAGGTCGTTGAGTTCCTGGCTGGTGACAGCCACGTCGCCAAGGTGAACCACCCGAGCCTGCCCGAGCACCCCGATCACGAGCTCTATCAGAAGTACTTCCCCAACGGCGGTGCCTCGATCTTTACCTTTGAGATTAAGGGTGGCCAGGAGGCAGCTTGGAAGTTCATCGATCATCTGCAGGTGTTCTCGCTGCTCGCCAACGTGGCCGACGTCAAGTCGCTCGTCGTGCACCCGGCTACCACCACGCACTCCCAGCTGTCTGCCGAGGAGCTCGCCGAGCAGAACATCACGCCCTCCACGATCCGTCTTTCCATCGGTACCGAGAACGCCGAGGACATCATTTGGGATCTGAAGCAGGCCTTCGCCGTGCTGGACGAGTAAGGCGACTTGTGCAAGGACCCCTTGCGACTCGATAGGTATAACTGCATAAAATGCCTGCTCAAGGCGCCTGTGCGAACAATGGTTGCACAGGCGCCTTTTTTGCATAGAGAGGGTGCAAAAACAGGGTTTTTGACACGCTTTATGCATTCGAGTTGTGGAAAACTCCTGTTGAGAGGATGTGAGTTTTACGCAATTGACGTGCGCCTTTTGAGTAAAACCGCAGGTCGCGATTTGCTCGAGGTACTATGCAGCGCGATCGAATCACACGCAGCTCAAACGCAGCAAAAACGCACTACGGAGGTTTCCAGCTACATGAGGATCGATTCACGAAAACCGAAAGCCGCCGCCCTTTCCGCCGCTCTGGCCGTGGCACTTTTGGCGGGCGCTGGTGCAACTGATGCCCACGCCGCAACACTGTCCGATACGGTTGGATCTACGCCGTCCGAGACGACGCTGGTACAGCCCGTTGATTATCGCGGCGATGGTTATGGTTCCATGCAGGAGTGGAACGCCTCGATGGAGGCCAAGCGCGATTCCCTTGAGATGCGCGCTCAGATTATCCTAAACATGTATGGTGACTATGCCACCGATGACGAGCGCGCTGTGTTGCAGGGTTGCATCGACGGTGCGGGCAGCCTGTTGACGATGGGGGAGGTCGACGCCAAGTCGACCGAGCTCGATGAGCTGCGCACCGCGCTTGAGGATGCCAAGCGCGAAGCGCTCGAGGCGGCCGCCGCCGAGGCGGAGGCTGCCGAGGCCACCCAGGCTTCGTACTACAACGCCGGTTTCACTCCGTCCTACGCGTCTGCCGCGTCCTACGCGAACGAATCGGGCCTGACGCGCTCTGCGGGTGTCAATAACTACAACGGGCGCCGCGAGACCTATTACAGCAGCAATGTGCTTTATCACTATCGCACGGGCGAATGGACTCAGGATTCTGAGGGCTTCTGGCGCGATTCCGACGGCTATTACGTTGTTGCCGCGGGCGATATGGCCCAGGGCTCGACCTTTACGGGCTCCAAGGGCGAGTGCAAGGTCTATGACTCCGGCTGTGCTGCCGGAACCACCGACTACTATACCGGTTGGTAATCTGCCATCAGAGCAAAATGGGCACATGATGGGCGGGCGTCTTTGCTGAGCTTTTAGGCAACGTAAAGCCGCCCGTTCTTTATGTGCGTTCGAGTTAACAGAGCCCTTACCGTGGCGGTACGCTGGGCGTATGGATGCGGGGCACACTGGTTCTTGAGAAATAAGGTCTTTCTCTTGGAGGAAGTGGTCTTGTGAATGCTCGAGATATCGCCGTTGCCGCCGTCGCGTTGATGCTTGGCTGCCTTGGTCCCACGGCCGCGCTCGTCGCGGGCATGCAGGGGTCTTGTGAGGCTGCCTCTATCGTGGTTGGCGTGTTGATCGCGGCCGCGCTGCTGGGAAGTGCGGGCGTAGTCCTTTGTCGCGACGATGAGGACGAGGTGCCGGGGTCGCAACGCTAACTGTTGTGAGATCGGCCGCCGATCGTAGACGAAGATGAAGGCCGCCGCAGGGGAAAGGTTCCCTTGCGGCGGTTTTGCTGTTAAGGCTGTTGAATGCGGCGAGTTGGCGCTACCAGTTTTTCTCGATATCGCGGATGCGCCGATAGAGCCACTCGTTTTGCGGTGCCTGGATATCGTGTTTGGCTGCGAGCCGGCAGATGGTGCCCGCGAACTCATCAACCTCGGTTTTGCGCCTTGCGATGCGGTCTTGAGCCATTGAGGGCATACCGGCGGGGTCGATTCCCTCGATGAGGTGCACCATTTGCGTCAGGTCTGCCTCGGTCAGCTCAACGCCCTCGGCGTTGGCGACCGCAAGCGTTTCGCGCATGGCGGAAACAAAGCAGCGACGCTGCTCGGAGCCCGGCTCCGTGGCGCTTCCGTAGGTCCCGCCGTAGGCCATGCAGGTCTGGTTGATGCCGTCGTTGAGCATGAGTTTGGCCCACATGCGGTGAGCGATGTCGTCCTCGACGGTATGGGCGATGCCGCAGCGCGTGTAGAGCCCGTCGATAGCGGTGACGGTCGCGGGGTCGGTGCCGGCGGCCGCACCAAAGCGGATCTCGCCCGCATTGGTAAAGGTGAGCGCGCCGTTGAGAAACACGGCGTCCATGCCTTGGCAGATTCCGAGGACGGTGTGCTCCCAGCCAAAGCGCTCGGCAATCTTTTGCTCGCTGGTGATGCCGTTGCATAGGGATGCGATGAGCGTGTCGGGCCCTACGATGCGTTCCATAGTCTTGAGCGCCTGGTCGAGTCCGGTTGTCTTGATCGTGAGGATGACCAGGTCGACGGGCGTCGCCTCGCTCGCGCGGACGGACTTGAGCGCGCAGGGCTTGCCGTTGACGGTGAGCGCATCACCCGCGTGGCGCTCAAAGCGCGCGTCGTCCATAACGTATTCGACGGCGTCGTTGCCGAGCGCTTGAGCGATCATGCTGCCGTAGAGCAGGCCCACGCCGCCCTTGCCGATGAAGGCGACCTTGTTGATCTGCATGTGAATCATCTCCCCATAAAAAGGCGCCCGCGTATGGGGCGCCTGATGGATTGTATGCCGCCGGGCCATGTCGCGTGCACCGGATGGCCGTATTTAGAAGAACAAACGCATGGGAACTTATGACGCGGGGCAGACCGCAAAGACACGTGCGGGATATCCGACGCCATCACGCACCTTGGGGAAGGTGCAGAAGATGACGGCGCCCGTGGCGGGAAGCTCGTCCAGATGGTCCATGACCTCAATCTGGTAACGGTCGACCGAGAGGATGTACTGTTCGCCGGGGTAGGGGTAGGCATCCTCGCGTGTGGTCACGGTTGCGGGGTCGGTGTCTGCCGGTTCGTGGCCGATGGCACCGATGTTGCGCTCTTCTACAAGCCATTTGATGGCATCGAGGTCCCAGCCGGGGTAGTGGGGTTGGCCGT
>URIJ01000026.1 GCA_900547835.1 uncultured Collinsella sp. | reverse complement strand
CCAGGGGCACCGTGTCGGCCTGGCCGGGCTCACAGCTCACGCCAAGATCGTCGGTGGCAAGCGCCAGCCCGCCGTGCGTCGCCTCGCCCTCACCGTCTTGTCCAAACTGTCCTAACAGCGAAATCGCGATGCCGACAAACAGCACGAGCACGACGCTCACTGCCGCCAGCACGTTTTGACTCGAGATAATCGCCACTGCCGGCGCCGTCACGAACATCGAGCACACGTTGTTGACGACGCGACCCATGCACGGCCAAAAATATGACCAGCGCGCATAGAGCGAGACGGCGGCATATTTTGTGGTAAAGAACACCACGAAAAAGCCCGAGCCCAGATAAAAGATGATCGTGGCAGCAAGCTCGTTGCCGCCATTGCCATCGACGATGAGCACAAAGAACGAAAGCGTGGACAGTATGGCGGCACATGTCATGCCGATATTCATATACGAGCGGCCGTGCAGGTCAAATAGGACGCCGGCAGCCAACGAGCTCACGACAAGCAGCAGGCGCGGCCAATCGCCCAAATCGACGGCTCCGACAGCATGCAGGGTCGTGAAGCCCGCGTTGAGAGCGGCGAATACGCCGGAAAGATACGCCGTCGCCACGGTCAGGCGAACTACGGCGCGACGGAATGCCGCCTTTGCCTCGGGATCGTCATGCCACTTGGCGCCATATTCCAGAGCATCTACCGAAAGCCCGGCAGCACTGGGTTCAAAGTTGGGATTGGACTCGTCGCGCAGCTTGGCGCGTCGGGCACCGTGGAGCAACGCCACCTGCGCGATCGCGCAGACGACCAGAACAGCCTGCTGAGGAATGCCGGCAGGCATCACCATGTGGTTGAGCACCTGCACCAGAACGCCCATGGCGTAGGAAAGTGCAGCCGCACGCGCCAAGCAGGGCGTCCGTGCAAAGCGCCGCGCAAAGTTTGCATGGGCAGTCGATCCGCAGTAACCCAGCGCGCAGCACGCCACCAAACCGCCGGCAATTACCACCTCAACCTGAACCGCCATAATCAACAGCAGCAATGCCGCCACCAGCAAAACGCCCGTAACGTCACTCGTTGCTTCAATGGCATGGGGACGGCGATAGTACAGAATAGGACGCACAAAAAAGCCAATCACGCTCGCGCCGATAACAAGGCTCTCATAAATAACAACCTCGTCCGGAGACACGAACTCGGCCATGCGCGCATCAAAAAGATACTCGCACGCCAAAAACGTGAAGAAGAACAGCGCCAGGCATATAATCTCCCGAATGCCCCGACGCAAATATGCGGTTGTGTCTCCCATGCCCCTCATGGTTAACCCCCAGCCGCTCAATTGTCTGGAAATCTATTTTAATAAAGAACCAGTCTCAATATCGAAGCCAGGCTCGAAATGCTGCCAATTCGACCCCAGCCGTCCACATCACGCCGCGATTTTGAGCCGCATGGACCAGAAGGGACACGCGCGATCTCTAGCTCGGCCGGGAGTGTCTCCAACTACCACTCATTTAAGTACGCCCCCAATGAGTGGCCAAAGAGTGGCGCCCAGCGACTAGTCGTTTAAGAACGTCCCCAACGACTGGTCAAAAATGGGCCATGTGTCCCAGTTGTGGAGACTCCTTGAGCCGTCTGGGTATCGCGAAGGATCGCGCACTCCCCCATCATCAAAAGTGACACACGCTACCAGTTGATGGGAGGCAACCATGGGCTTCTTTGACAAGATGTTCGAGAAGAAAGAGTGCGCGATTTGCGGTACCGAGCTGGGACTTTTGGGAAAGACCAAGATCAACGAAGGCTACCTGTGCAAAGAGTGCGTCGGCAAGCTCTCCCCCTTCTTTGGCGGCTATCGTTCCAGCACCGCGGACGATATCCGTGAGCAGCTCGCCTACCGCGAGGCCAATGCCGAGCGCCTGGCCTCGTTCAACCCCACGCGCACGCTCTCTGCCGGGCGCACCAACATCATGCTCGACGAAGACGCGGGCCTGCTGATCATTACTTCGCAGAGCCGCTGGCGCGATGCCAATCCCGACATCATCGAGTTCTCGCAGGTACTCGGCTGCGATATGGATATCGACGAGCATCGCACCGAGATTTATCGCGAGACCAAGGACGGCGAGCGCGAGAGCTACAACCCGCCGCGCTACGACCTGGATTACGACTTTAATCTGACCATCCACGTCAACACGCCGTACTTTACCGAGATCAACCTGCGCGTGAACGACTCCACCATCGATCAGCGCGGTTCCATCGAATACCGCGAGGCCAAGCGCCAGGCAACCGAGGTCCGCGACGCGCTGGTGCAGCTGCGCCAGGAGACGCGCGACAGCGTCGTGGCCGCCAAGGCCCCCAAGACCGCGGTCACCTGCCCCTTCTGCGGAGCCACCACCATCCCCGATGCCAGTGGGCGCTGCGAATACTGCGGCGGCGCCATCGGCGCATAGCCCACGGCACGGAAAGGATCGATTATGGCCTTCGAGAGCGTTAACTATCAGTGCCCCGCGTGTGGCGGCCCGCTGCATTTTGCCAGCGCCGAGCAAAAGCTCGTCTGCGACTACTGCGATTCGCGTTTTGAAGTCGAAGAAGTCGAGGCCCTCTATCGCGAGCGCCAGGACAAGGCCGATGCCAAAGCCGATGCCGCAGCCGCGGTCCCCAAGCCTGCTGTCGACGATGCCGTGCAGGAGCTGGCTCAAAACGCCGGCTACATCTGCTCGTCGTGCGGCGCCGAGCTCGTGTCCGACGGCACCGTCGCCGTCACCACCTGCCCGTACTGCGGCAACTCCGCCGTGGCGCCCGGGCAGCTCTCGGGCGACTTCTCGCCCGACCTAGTGATTCCGTTTAAGCTCGGGCGCGATGACGTCACGGCCGCACTCAAGGAACACTACAAGGGCAAGATCTTGCTGCCCAAGAGCTTTGTCACCGGCAACCACATCGACGAGGTCCAAGGTGTCTACGTGCCGTTTTGGCTCTACGGCGCCCGCGTTGACGGCGAAGTGTGCTTTGATGCGACCAACGAGACCGTGACCGAGGAATCCGACCGCACCGTCACGACCACCGACCACTACGACGCCTACCGTAAGGGCAATATCTCGTTTGAGCGCGTGCCGGTCGACGGATCGTCCAAGATGCCCGACGGCCATATGGACGCCATCGAGCCGTTTGACTACGACGCGCTGCGCCCGTTCTCAGTCGCGTATATGCCCGGCTACATCGCCAACCGCTACGACGAGGATTGTGAGACCTGCAAGGCGCGCGCCGAGCGCCGCATGGAGGAGAGCACGATCTCGGCCCTGCGCGAGACCGTCGTCGACGAGTATGACGACGCCACAGTCGAAAGCAAGCAGCTCGACTACACCTGGGAAGACAGCGACTACGCCCTGTTTCCCGTGTGGATGCTTTCCACCTCGTGGAACGGCAAGAGTTATCTGTTTGCCATGAACGGCCAGACCGGCCGCATGGTCGGCGAGCTTCCCTGCTCCAAGCCCAAGCTCGCTATCGCCTCGGTGCTGTTCTTTGTGATCGGGTTTGTCCTCTCCCAGATTCTCTTTATGGGCGAGAACGCCTTCGATCCGAATTACCTCACCTTTGATATCGAGGGCATCCTCATCAACATCGTCGCGCCGCTGATCATCGTGGTCATCGCAGACGTGCTGCTGGTGGGCCAGCTCAAGACGGCCAACGAGGCCACCCACGCCGATTGCTACTGTGGCGAGCTCGACCTGACCGAGAAGCACGACACCTTCAGCCACACCGAGACCACCGTTGTCATGAAGGACGACAAGGACGATTAACCATCCTGACCAATACCACCCGGCCTTTGACGAGAAAGGAAGATCACCATGGGACTCTTGAAAGCTGGATTGGGTGCTGCCGGCGGCGTCATGGCCGACCAGTGGAAGGAATTTATCTACTGCGAATCGATGCCCGCTGACGTCTTGGCCTGCAAGGGCAGCAAGCGCACCGGCGGCCGCAGCTCCAACACGCGCGGCGAGGACAACGTCATCTCCAACGGCTCCGTCATCGCCGTCAACGACGGCCAGGGCATGCTCGTGGTGCAAAACGGCAAGATCATCGAGGTCGCGCTGGAGCCCGGCGAGTTTGTCTTTGACACCGGCAGCGAGCCGAGCGTCTTTAGCGGCAACCTGGGCGACTCCATCAAGGAGACGTTCGCCAATATCGGCAGCCGCTTTACCTTTGGCGGCGACGCGGGCAAGGACCAGCGCGTCTACTTCATCAACACCAAGGAGATCATCGGCAACAAGTACGGCACCGCCTCGCCCGTGCCCTTCCGCGTGGTCGATAACAACATTGGCCTGGATGTCGACATCTCCGTTCGCTGCAACGGCGAGTATTCGTACCGCATCACCAACCCGCTGCTGTTCTACACCAACGTGTGCGGCAACGTGACCGATAGCTACACGCGCGATAAGATCGACAGCCAGCTTAAGTCCGAGCTGCTCACCGCCCTGCAGCCCGCCTTTGCCAAGATCTCGGAGATGGGCATCCGCTACAGCGCCATCCCCGGCCACACCACCGAGCTCGCCCGCGCGCTCAACGAGGTCCTCTCGGCCGACTGGCGCGACCTGCGCGGCGTCGAGATCGTGAGCTTTGGCGTCAACTCCATCGCCGCCTCGCAAGAAGACGAGCAGATGATCAAGGACCTGCAGAAGGCCGCGGTCATGCGCGATCCCACCATGGCAGCCGCCAACATCGCCAGCGCCCAGAGCGATGCGATGCGCGCAGCAGCCGCCAACCCCAACGGCGCGATGGCAGGCTTCATGGGCATGGGCATGGCGGGCGGCATGGGCGGCATGAACGCCAGCCAGCTGTTCGCCGCCGGCCAGGCACAGCAGCAGGCTGCCCCGCAGCCGGCTCCGACTCCCGCACCGGCACCCGCTGCCGCACCTGCGACCGGCGCATGGACCTGCAGCTGCGGCGCCACCAACACCGGCAAGTTCTGCTCCGAGTGCGGTAGTCCCGCACCCGCCCCGGCACCGGCCAAGTGGTTCTGCCCCAACTGCGGTAGCGAAAACGGCGGCAAGTTCTGCAGCAACTGCGGAACGCCCAGGCCCTAACCCCTCTATCTGGTAATTGGCGGGGGATCCGCCACCCCCGCATTTGCTTCTATGGGTTTCGTTCGATAAAGGAGGACACCATGAAGACAACGTTCAAAAAGTCCGTACTCGCATTTCTGACATGCGTCCTGGCGCTCGCCTTTGCCCTGACGGGCTGCAGCGGCGGCGGCAAAGACCCCAAGGCCAACTTCGTCGGCAGCTGGCAGTACTCGGGTGGAACCTTGGACGGCGAAGAGCTCACCGATGAGTACATGGATATGCTCAAGGAGTGGGGCCTCAACTGTATCCTGATCCTCGACGAAGACGGCACGGGCGTCCTCGACATGTTCCTTGAGGTCGCCGACCTGAAATGGGAGGCCAAGGACGCCACCACCGTAACGATCACCGCCGAAGATGAGTCGCACGACCTGAAGCTCAAGGACGACAAGCTCGTCCTCGAGGTGGAAGGCGACAAGCTTATCTTTACGAAGTCCGACAAGGATCTGTCCGGTACGGTAAAGAAGGATCGCGAGAACGCCGAGAAGGAAGAGGAGATCGATGAGGCCGTCGAAGACGACGATGTCCAGAGCGTCGAAATCTCCCCCGCCGTCACCGTCGCCGATGACGATCTGTGCACCATCACCATCACCGAGAAGTTCAAGGACGACTGGGGCGACATCGGCTTTGTCGTCAACATCACCAACAAGAGCGACAAGGACCTGACCTTCTACGCTCCTTCCGGCAAGACCAACGTCAACGGCACCATGAAGGAAGCCTGGTTCTCGGCTCACCTGATGCCCGGCACCAACGCCACCGAGGAATTCACGTTCTCGAGCGGCGAGCTTGACAGCCTTGACGACCTCGTCAATACGACCATCGGCATCGACGCCTACCTGACCGATTCCTACGAGGACGTCGCCTCCTACAGCGCAACCATCGCGTAACGGCAGACACCGATAGCCGCGGATTGGCGGACACATCCGCGCACATGCCAGACGGGGCCGCAGGAGTTGATCCTGCGGCCCCGCCGCTTTATGCCGATGCGTAACGAGCGCTAGCGCTCCATGTTGGGAACGATGCTGCCCTCCGTTACTGCGCGCACGGCCAAGCGCATGATGTTGTCGTAGCCGGTCTTATTGAGAATCTCCGAGATGCGGCGTTTGATGGTGCCCTCGCTCATAAACAGCTCGGCCGCGATCTCGCGGCGGCTTTTACCCTCGCAGGCAAGGCGCAAGATCGACAGCTCGACATCGTCGAGGGCCGCCGTGCCCGAGAAGATGCTCTCGGGCGGCTTGGGAAACGTGCAGTAACCCGCCAACGTGGAGCGCATCACGGCGAAAAGCTCGTCGATACCGACGTTCTTGTACACAAAGCTGTCGACGCCCGCCTCGCGGGCCTGATCGACAAAGGTGATCTCGGGCATGCCGGTCATGATAATGACGCGGCACTCGGGCAGTTGTTCTTTGATGCGCGCCGCCGCCACGATGCCGTTGGAATCATGCTCGGTGCATACGTCCATCAGTATCATGTCCGGGCGCTCCTTAAGCACAACGTCCAAGGCATCCGAGGCGTCGGCGATCGCGGCAACAACCGTCATGTCGGGCTGGTCACCGACGGAGCGCGCGAGGCTCTCGCGCAAGATAGCCTGGTCTTCGACGATTAACACGCGAATCATGAACTTCTCCTTTGGACCGTGGCGCTGGAGGCGAGCGGGATGGACACCGTAAGCGTGAAGGGCGGGGCGGTGTGGACTTCCAGGCCGCCGCCCAGATTCTGTGCGACATGCCTCATACCTGGGATACCCGTTCCCTCGCGATACGATACGGGGGCCGGAGACCCGTCGTTAGAAATCGTCATGCGCGCGACGGCGCCAGCATCCGTCCCCTCCTGCCACAGACGCACGTGGACCCGATGCGCCTGCGCATGCTTGGTGGCATTGGTCGAGGCCTCGCGGATAATCTGCAAAAATGCGGCGGCGACACGCGCGTCCTCGGGCAGCGCGCCCTCAACATCGATCTGCACACTCACCAAGCCAAAAGCATGGACGATATCACCCAGCTGCTCTGCAGGCTCGCTGGCACCGCCACTGCGCAAGTCGTCGGAGATTGAGCGCAGCAACGGGTCAATCTGCTCGAGCGACTCATCGTCCAGACGCCCCTCCTCCAAATAGCGATGAAGAATGGACAGGCACTGCCCGATCACATCGTGAACGCGGGCGCGCATACGTAGGTAGGCAGCATTGTCGGCGACCTTTTTAACTTCTTCAATCTGGGCCTGGAGCTCTTGACCCGCAAGTTCAAGCAGGTGGTTGGCTTGCGCCAAGCGGTCATGAGCATGCGCGTACTCTGTCACATCAAGACCGATAATGCGCTCGAACGAACGGCCCGAAACCATAACCTCGTCGTGCACAAATAGGCGAATCTCGGCGGGAGAAATCTCGACCACCGCGCGAGCCTCACCAAAACGGTCCAAGTTAATCCGCACACGGTTCCTACTGCTTTCGGGCATTTGCATGCTGAGTTTGCGAAGGTCGTTCCACGTACTGCTCATATCGCTCAGGTCGGTGGGCATATGGAGCTCTACGAGGTTTTTGCGCATGCAGCGGTTCATGAGCAGCGGACGGCCCCTCGGGTCCAGATACAGGATGCCCACGGGAATCACGTTGATGGTCTCGATCGTCGAGAACGCGGTGATATCCTCCTGGCGGTTACGGACGTCCATCAAGAGCGCCGCGATGGAGCGGAACAGGAAGAACGCTCCCTCTGCGATAAGGACAACGGTCCACGCCGGGCCCATGGCAAAAACCACCGGTGGTGTAACGGCGACAACAAGCAGCAGCTCGACCAGCATGACGGGGCGACGATAGCGCACCATAAGTACCACGCCATAGGCAAAAATCGCAGCATTGAGCCACAACGCTCCGCCCATTGCCCTGGCGCAAACGTCAAGCGGCGCCACCAGATACGAGCCAGACGACGCGAATAAGATGAGCGCCGAAATCATCAGGTGAAGCACAAGGCTCGCCTCGTAGGCGCAAATCACCTTACGGTTATAGGACGAGCGGCGCGATGCGATGAGCGGGACGTGGATCGTCTGCAGACACGCAGCCAGGGCAAAGACAACATCGAGCGCAACGATTTGGGGAAGAATGAGCGAAATCTGCATCGTCACTCACCCGCCCTCGGCATCAAGACGATCATGCGCAGCTGGCCGGGCTCGCCCTCAAGGCGGTATGCCACGTTGCGCCCTTGCAGAGCGCTTTCGAGCTCTTGCGCAGCGGGCGTCTGCGAAAGATCTGCATCATCGTTGGAAAAAAGCGCGGCACGCAGCTCGACACTGCATCGGTCATGATCGCCCAAGTGATACATAAGCGCCGGATGGTCGGTGGTGTAGGCAAAAAACGCAAAGTCATACACGCAGTCGTACAGGGCGCTTACCGTACTGGCGTGCATCGGGCGCCGTATGGCGATAATCGAGGCGCAATCGACATCGATGGTACGCAGGTCGCTTGCGAGCTCGTTGGCAATGAGCTGAATGCGGTCGCGATCAAAACCGCTCTCCCCGTGCTGTGCCAACGTGAGCGACCCCTTGCGCTTGCAATAGGCGACGAGCATCTTGGCGCGCTGCAGCATGCGGTAACGCTCGTGCGAAGATGCCTCATCGGTCAACGGCGGCAGCGAGCTCAGCAGGTCGTACATCCCTTCGAGCGCACGGGCAAGCGCTTGGTCCACGTCTTGGACCAGTAAGGTCTCGGCCTCTTGGTCTGCCAAATGTGTCTTAAGGTCGTAGTCGGCGGCAAGCAGCTCATTTTGGCGTTGCAGCTCCATGCGACGATGCGCCAGTTCGCGATTGAGTTCGTTGAGCTCCGAGACGTCCTGGGCAAGGAGAGCCGATCCACCCAGCAGCGGAAAGGCGCGATACATTACATCGGGATCGGACGCCACGGCAAAGGCGTGAGCGTGCCCGTGCTCTTGGACCCGCAACTCCTCACGCACGCCTACCGGCATTGGCTTTGACACCGGCGTGACATAGACTTCCTGCAGGTCACGCGTTAGAACTTTGAGGTCAAGCGGCAAGGTGTCGAAGATGCCGGCGATGTCGTGATATGACGGAATGACACCGCAATCGAGACAGATTTCCATCGCCACCACGCACAAGACGCAATAGACGAGCGAGAAGTTGAGCCTCCATGCCCAGGGCACGCGCAACGCATATGAGATGGCAAAGAACGCGCCGCCCAGCAGCACGAGCGCCGCCGTGCCCGAGAAACGTTGGATGCGAAAGGACGAGGACCGGCCCACCAGGATAAAAAAGGCCACAAAGTTAAAGGCCGTCCACACGAGGACGGCGAAATAACCCCAGCCGTACGTGTAATCGTTGCTCCAGGTGCCGCTTGTACGGTCAAAGTGGAAGACCTGCTGGTGAAAATCGTTGGTGAGCACAAATCCGATAAGCAGGATAGCCATAATCCACAGCGCAGCGCAGTAGCGGCGACCCAGGCGGTGTTGCTCCAGGCCCGCAAGGCGCAGACCACACAACTGGTAGAGCAGCGGAATGAGCGTCATGGGCACGTAGTACAGGTACCACAGCACGGTGGCATAGAACGGCGTGAACGACTTGTACTTGAGAATGACTTCGATCATCCACAGGGCGCAGATGGTGGCGATGGCAACAAGACGGCGGCGCAACACATAGTCCAAACAGCGCAGATAGACCGATACGCCCCAGATCGAAAATGCAATTGCGGCAACAAGCAACGGCAGAGAGCTCGAATGGACGAGCGCATCCACGACCTCTTCGGACACCTCGCTATAGGCGGGCACGGCGTTGGAAAGCTTGGGGTCGGAGGCAAACAGCGCCGGCAAGACTGCCAAAAGCATGAGGAACAGCACGGTGATGGCGCCGGCGATAGCAAAGACGCGGTGACGGTACACCTGATGTGTTATACCAACAAGGAATCGCGGCATGGCGAAGAGCCTGCCGCCCCTGGGATCCGCCACGGGTGCGGATCGGGCGGCCGCGTGGCCGATATGTCGCTCGCGGGTACCCATAGTGCTTTTAGTGTACCGACAGGCAGGCTCAAAAAGCGGGCCACATGTCCCAAAATCCGCAGACGGCAAGGCGCCCGGCGAGCACATACTCGCCGGGCGCCTTGGTTAGGAGACTATGAGAATGAGCACGCGAAATTCACAGCGGTCAGGCCCGCCCCCTAAGGGCCTGAGGTGCTCAAGATTGGGAGCGACAAGCCCGACGAAGCGTACTTAGGTACGCGAGGAGGGTTGGAGCCCCAAGGTTGAGCGCCTCAGTGCCCTTAGGACAGGTCCTCACCATTCGTTTCAATGACATGCTTGTACCAGTCGAAGCTCTTCTTTTTGGAACGCTTGAGGGTGCCGTTGCCCGCATCATCGCGGTCGACATAGATAAAGCCGTAGCGCTTGGACATCTCGCCCGTGCCGGCAGACACCAGGTCGATTGGGCCCCAGGTGGTGTAGCCCAGCAGGTCAACGCCGTCCTCGGTCACCGCATCGCGCATCGCGGCGATATGCTGGCGCAGGTAGTCGATACGGTAGTCGTCGTTGATGGAGCCATCCTCCTCGACAACATCCTTGGCGCCCAGACCGTTCTCGACCACAAACAGCGGCTTCTGATAACGGTCGTACAGGTCGTTGAGGGTAATGCGGAAGCCTAGCGGATCGATGGCCCAGCCCCACTGGCTCTGCTGCAGGTAGGGGTTCTTGGCACCGGCGAAGGCGTTGCCCTGGGTGCGCTCGACATCGGGGTTATCGGCACCGGCGGAGCAACGGGTGCTGTAATAGCTAAAGCTGATGAAGTCGACGGTGTTGGCGGCCAGGATCTCGCGGTCCTCGTCGGTCATGCCCACATCGATGCCCAAGCGCTCGAGCTTCTTGACGGCATAGGCCGGGTAATAGCCACGGCTCTGGACGTCGACGAAGAAGTAGTTGTCCTGGTTGTCGAGCTGGGCCTGGCGCACATCGCCCGGGCGACAGCTGTAGGGGTAGTAGGTGCCGGCAGCGAGCATGCAGCCAATCTTGACCTCGGGGTCGATCTCGTGGGCGATCTTGGTTGCCCAAGCGCTGGCGACGAGCTCGTTGTGGGCGGCCAGGTACTCGACGGCCTCCTTGTTCTCGCCCTCCTCAAAGACCAGACCGGCACCCATAAACGGCAGGTGCAAGATCATATTGATCTCGTTAAAGGTGAGCCAGTACTTTACCAGGCCCTTGTAGCGGGTGAAGATCGTGGTCGCGAGGTTCTTGTAGAAGTCGATGAGCTTGCGGTTGCGCCAGCCTCCGTACTCCTTGATGAGGTGAATCGGGCAGTCGAAGTGCGTGATGGTCACGAGCGGCTCGATGCCGTGCGCCTGGCACTCGCGGAACACGTCCTCATAGAAGGCCAGGCCGGCCTCGTTGGGCTCGGTCTCGTCACCGTTGGGGAAGATGCGGGTCCACGCCAGACTCATACGGAAGGTCTTAAAGCCCATCTCGGCAAAGAGGGCGATGTCTTCCTTGTAGTGGTGGTAGAAATCGATGCCAGTCTGCGCGGGATAGTAATAGCCGTCCTCGAAGTCGAGCATCTTGCGCTGGCCGGAGACCACCGCGTAGCGCTCGGGGCCGTGCGGCGCCACGTCCACGTTGGCCAAGCCGCGGCCGTCCACGTTGTAGGCACCCTCGCACTGGTTGGCAGCCGTTGCGCCGCCCCACAGGAAGTCTTTACGGAAAGCCATACATCGATCCTTTCATACGCTGTTGTCATAGGCTCAGTATCCCTACAAACAACGCGTCGCTCAACGGCAACGACGCAGGCCGATACTTCTTTTCACGCGCGGGTGCTCGGCAGCCGCCCCGTCTGACACTTTTTGATACCGCCGCCCCAAACCACCACAAAGGGGACAGGCACCTTTGTGGTGGTTTGGGCCCGGTTTGTCTCGATCTGTAACAGGTAGGCCGCCAAAACCGGGCCTGGTGTTACAGATCGAGATCTTTCGGGCAGCCCTCTACGGTTTGTCTAAATCTGTAACAGGTAGAGACGATTTAGCCCGCTAGATGTTACAGATCGAGACAAACAGGAAGCCCCTAGTCGCAGGTGATGTCGAGGTTTTTGCCGATGAGGCCCACGTAACCGCCCTCGGCCGCCTTGGGGCTGTCGGCGTGGCAGAGGACCCACTTGTCGGCCTTCCAGTAGCAGTAGCTGTCACCGGCGGCAGGCATGTCGGCTGCAGCCTCGGGGCGCGGGCCGTTGGTGCCCGCCGGCAGCGCCACCATCACCTGAAAGCCGCCGTCGTCGACCATGCAGGGCGTGTAGTGAAGCGTGGTGGCGTAAACCTCGACGAGCGTGCCGGCGGGCGCGCGAAAGGCCTTGACCTGAGCGGTGTCGAGCTTGCCGTCGACGATCTGCTCGCGCTTGGCCAGCAGCAGGATAAAGTCGCGGGCGCCCAGGTTGAACTCGCTGGCGCGGTGATACTCCAGGCAGTTGAGCTTCGTGTTATGGCCGTTGCACCAGCCAAGCTGGAAGGGACGGCCGCCGTACATGAGCAGGCCGAGCGTGTCGACACCCTCAACCTGCTCGAGCTCGGGTGCGGAGGCCACGTACTTGGTGCCCTCGGGAATGGGAGTAGCCGCAAGCGCCTCGACAAGCGGGGCGGTCAGGTTGGACGGCACGTCGTCCCACACGCGACCATAGGATTTGAACTCGGGATCTGATACAGAGTAGATATGCATGTTCGCTCCTGTTCGTTTATGTGACAGTATGAACATTCTAGAACATCATTCATCCACGACCACGATCAATACCGAAAACATTGCATGACGAAATCACCCGCTCAAAAAGCGACATGCAGCTTCCTAGTCGAGATAATCTTTAAGAAACTCAATAACGCTCATACACCAGTAGTCGGTCTCCGGCGCATGGGGCTTCATCAATGCGTGCCCCCCTTCTGAATACATGACTCCCTCATGGTGTACTCCAGCTGCATCCAGAGCATCGACCATCTTTTCATAATTGTCGGGCGATACAATATCATCGTCAGCGCATTGCCAAAGATATGTCGGAGGATACTGCTCCCACACATGCTGATTAATACAGAAATCATCGAGCGAGTCGCGACCAGCCCCGCCGCACACCGAATCAAGAAATCTATTGTCTGATGCGTTCTCAAAGCCACGAAGATCAATCGGTGCATAACACAGGACCAAGGCTTTGGGTGCCTCGCATCCGTAGGACGCAAATCCCTTGTTGTCCGTCCCCCACTCGGCAGTTAAATGCGCACCAGCAGAAAAGCCGATAACTGCATAACTTTTTGCGACATTAAATTTCGCTGAATTCTCGAAGACAAAACGGACAGCTCGATTTAAATCGTCGATTGGACGCGGCATCAAAGGCTCGACCCTCACCCTGTATGACAGCACGAACACGTTATAGCCCGCATCGTTGAGCTCGGGGGCAACGGGAAAGCCTTCCATTTGATGACAAACGCTCTGATAACCTCCGCCCGAAACCGCAATGATAAAGGGAGCCCCGGGTCTCCCGGGAAAGAAGAACAGTTTCGTGTTGCGTCGAGTCGGATCACGGATGCAGTCGGCTTCATCCCATATATCGTAGGCAACTTGCCTCCCGTCATCCACGAGCTCGACAATCCGATTCAATCCACGCAAAACGCGAGTAGTTTCATATGGATTAGCATCAGAATTCATATGAGACACGATGGGTTTATTCCACATGCGCTCCCAAGTTGAAGGCCGGCAAAGCATAAGGTGCTCGCCAAAGCCAGCGAACTCAGGAAGGAGCGCGATTTCGCCAAACGTCATATCGGCTGTAATTGTCATAGCTAGTCACTCCAAAAATGAGGGTGGGCTCGCGTGAATCAACGGCAAGCCCACCACATGCAATCTGCCGCGGGGTTTTCGGCAGCTTACATCCCAAATAATTGTCTACTCCACTACTGCCTCTTCATCAGGGCGATACAGGATGTAAACGAGAACGAAGTTAAGAATTAAACCGACGACATTGCAAAGAATTGCGCCGATGAGGCTGCTCATATCACCAGAAGGATCCATATAACCGGGGAAGCTAAAAATGCCGCTCGACGTCATAACGAACGTACAGGTGTTGAAAATCGCCGGGATAACAGCACTGATTGCTCCGGCGACCATGGAAGCGATAATGATCTTCTTGTGCTCCAAGATGATGCCGTACAGCGCCGGTTCCGTAATCCCGAAAAAGCCCGTAATGGCACAGCTGAACCCAAGACTCTTTTCACTCGGGTCCTTCGAGCGGAGGGCAAACGCCAAACAAGCGCCGACAACACCCATGCTGCAGCAGAGAAGTCCAAGGATAGGATCGGAGCCGACGGTCATAATATTGTTGATGGAAAGCACGATCAGGGCCCAATGGAGTCCAAGGGGGATCATAACGAGACCGAATATCGGCCCGAGAATAACGCCGCAAAGGACGGGGCTGAACTGATAGACCGCCAGCACTGCAGTCGCAAGCAAAGAGCTCGCCTGCTGAATAACGGGGCCGATCACAAGGAGCGAGACGGGGGCGGCAACAGCAACCGTCAGGAACGGGACGAGCGCAAATGCCACAACATCGGGAAGAACCGCCCGCAGCCACTTATTAAGAACGGATGCGAACCAAGCCGCCACGATAGCAGGAAACACCGTGGAGGAATAGCTCACCATTGTGAACTTCATGCCGAGCAAATCCAGCGCATCGCCCGCTCCGGCCGCAGCAACGAAAGTCGGATAAATCAGGATTGCACCGAGTACCGCACCGATATATCGATCGGTTCCAAAGAACTGAGCAGCAGATGATCCGACAAGAACGGGCAGAAAATACATGCAGGCATTTCCCATGCCGTACAGCAGAGTGTATATTCCGCTCTCGGCGGAAACAGCACCCGCCGTCGTCAGAATACTAAGGACGGCGTTTATCATTCCGCATGCGATCAAGGCAGGAAGAACGGGCATCATGATGCCGCTGATGAGCTTCATTAGCTTTCCCAGAAAGCCCTTAGTCTCTCCTTCGCTTGCCTCGGAATCTCCGGCATCAATCCCGGTTTCCTTGGCAACGACTTCATAGACCTTATCGACCTTAGGTCCCACAATCACCTGATATTGCCCCGCGGAATGGCGAATGTCGATCACGCCATCAATCGCCTTGACTTTTGCATCGTCTACGATGCTTTCGTCCTTAAGGTTGAACCTTAAACGAGTCATGCAGTGAGCTACAAATGTAACGTTGTCTGCGCCGCCCACCATCTCGAGAATCTCGGCAGCGAGCTTGGTTGTATCTGCCATAAATACCATTTCTCCCATGTTGAGTTTTATATGTAACCATCAGCAAAGCGCGCGCCTTTGCCAACTAATTACCTTGTTTTCGATGCAATTCGATTGATGTGCATCATGAGGTAGAGTCTTTCTTCGTCTATAAGTTCCCGCCCCGTCAGTCGGCTGAGAACAGAAGCAATATCACCGGCGCACATTGATGCCACCGGATATTCTTTTTTGAGCGAGAGGTACATCTTGCGGTTGTCGCTCACGATGCTTTCGCCAGAGTTCAACCTATTGAATAAGTACTGAAGATGGGTTGCGAACCTTGCGTAATCGAAACCTTCCCGATCAACTTGAATGCCAAGCCGATTTTCAACAGCAACGGTTGACTCCTCCAGAACACGATCGTAGATATCCGCGCTAAACTCTTTAACTACTTCGCATGAGTCCGAATCGGCCATGTTATTGATAAACGCCATGGCAATTCCAACTGCCTCATGAGCTGGAAGCCTAACGTTAAGACGTTTCCTGATTATCTTAAGTGCATACTCGCCGATTCTAAATTCGACGGGATATTGTTGGCGGACATCAAACGATAAAGGCATGCGGACAACGATATTTTGCTCTTTGCGCTTAACCGCATACGCGATATGGTCCGCAAGGATAAACGGCAAATTAGGGCTCACCTCATAAGACAGCAAACCTGTCGACATATCAATAACATCCGAGGTAAGCTCGAGAAGCTCGTCGGGGACCTCGTCAACGAGAGCGATGTAGCGAGAGCTAACGTTATAAAACGTTCGTTGAA